>NZ_JADBVE010000019.1:0-29370 GCF_020245285.1 Microcystis sp. M31BS1 | reverse complement strand
TTATCAGTTATCAGTTATCAGTTATCAGTTATCAGTTATCAGTTATCAGTTATCAGTGATCAGTTATCAGTGATCAGTGATCAGTTATCAGTGATCAGTTATCAGTTATCAGTGATCAGTTATCAGTTATCAGTGATCAGTGATCAGTTATCAGATTATAGTTTTAAGTGGACAGTGTTAGGTGAAAACTTCGCTAATTTCTTTTCACTGATTACTGTTCACTGATTACTGTTCACTGAAAATACTTCCCACACCCTTGTCAAGTAAATAAATCTAAAAATTTTGGCTAATTTTTGGACACCTCTCCATACTCGTCTGGAAACCACGGTGAAAAAGGGACAATTACTACCTAAAAATGCGTCTCTGTTAGTGGCATTGTCTGCGGGTCAGGATTCCCTCTGTTTAGGTCAATTATTGCTGGATTTGCGCTCTCGTTGGGGTTGGCAACTAGCGATCGCTCATTGTGATCACCGTTGGTCCTACGACGGAGGATTAGTGGATCATGTGCAGAAAATCGCCGAAATTTGGCAATTACCCGTTTATATTGCCACTGCACCCCCCATGGCGGAAACAGAAGCCAAAGCAAGACAATGGCGTTATCAAGCTTTACAAACAATCGCCCAAGAACAGGGTTTTAATTATCTTCTCACGGCACACACGAGGAGCGATCGAGCGGAAACTTTTCTTTATAATCTCACGCGCGGGGCGGGTAGTGATGGACTTTCTGCCTTAACTTGGTTGACAAGTTTAACCCCAGATATTTTTTTAGTCCGTCCCCTCTTAAATGTCACTCGCGGGGAAACTTTCGCTTTTTGTCAAAGTCGAGAATTACCGATCTGGTATGATCGAGCTAATGAGAATTTACGCTATGCTCGCAATCGCATCCGTCAGGAATTATTACCCTACCTGCAAACTAATTTAAATCCCCAAATCGAAAAACATCTCGCCCAAACTGCTGAAATTTTGGAAGCAGAAAGCGATTATTTAGATAGTATTGCCCGGGATATTTTTCGTCAGGTTATTGATCTAGATCAAAAAAGACTCGATCGCTCCCCTTTACAAATTTTACCTCTAGCGATACAAAGACGAGTGATTCGTTTATTTTTAGCTCAATATTTACCATCATCGCCTAATTTTGCCGAAGTTGAGTCAGTGGTTAATCTCATTACTGGTGTTAATCGCAATGCCACTTCTTCCTTAACCGGCAAAATTCGGGTAGAAGTACAACAAAATTGGCTATATATTAGTTATCAGTGATCAGTTATCAGTTATCAGATTACAGTTTTAAGTGGACAGTGTTAGGTGAAAACTTTCTTTTCACTGATTAAGTGGGTGGGTGGAATTAAATATAAGATGAACGTAGGTTGGGTTGAAGCATGAAACCCAACCCCCTTCGCTACTTTCTTTTCACTGATTACTGCTTACTGTTTACTGTTCACTGAAAAAACCCATCTCCCCATTCTAGTTATCTCTAGCTAACTTTTACAGCAATTGGTTTAAGAAGAAACTAAAATGGTAATACAATTAAACTAAGAATAAAATTGGCGGGGCATAATGAGCGAAACTAAAGTAATTAATCGAGAAAATTTACTGGTAAATCTCCGGCAACAACTACGCGCCGGACAACAGGAATTAGCCGATTGGCAAGGGGGAAAAATGGCCATTTCTGCGGTGCCGGGAGCGGGAAAATCTCACAGTTTAGCAGTAGCTGCCGCTATGGTTATTGCTCGTGAGCAACTGCACGCTAAAAAACAGTTAATTATTGTCACCTACACCCGCTCGGCTGCCGCTAGTATTAAAGCTAAAATTAAACAACGCTTGCAAGATTTACAGCTTTCTGCTCAAGGTTTTAGCGTTCAAACTCTGCACGGACTGGCCCTACAATTGGCCCGTCGTTACCCAGAATTATCGGCATTAGACCTCGAATCTTCTACCTTAGTTATTCCGACTCCTAGCCACAGAATTATTAGAAACTCGGTGGAAAAATGGCTAATTGCCGATCCAATTCGTTATCAAAAGTTATTAGAAGGAGTAGAATTTGATGGGGAAGAAACCGAAAGATTACGCCGTCAATCGGTGCTGAGAACCGAAATTTTACCTAGTCTTGCTTATGCGGCCATTCATGAGCTAAAAAGTTCGGGATTATCACCGCAGCAAGTCTGGGAATTAAGCCACTATACCGACGATAATTATCAAATTCTCGCTATGGCTAGTGGTTTGTACGAACAGTATGAAATCCTGATGCGTCAGAAAAACTATATAGATTATGATGACATGATTTTAGGAGCCTTGCGAGTATTAGAGGAAGAAAAAATTCGCCGACAATGGCAAAAATCTGTCTTTGGAGTCTTTGAAGATGAGGCACAGGATTCTAGTCCTCTCCAAGAAAAACTAATTACTATTTTAGCAAAAAATAATGACGGAGAAATACCTAATTTAATTCGCGTCGGCGATCCCAATCAAGCGATTAATTCTACCTTTACTCCCGCCGATCCTGTTTACTTTAATTGGTTTTGTGAAAGTTGTCAAAACGAAGGCAATTTATCCACTATGAACCAAGCAGGTCGCAGCAATACTAAAATTATTGAAGCTGCTAATTTAGTGTTACAATGGGTCGATCGAGATTGGAAACAGGGAAAAGATAATCATAAAGTTACCGAGGCGCCTTTTCGGGTTCAAGCGATTCTTCCCGTCGGTGCTGAAGATCCCCAACCTAATCCAGTTAAAGAGGGAAAAGGATTAGAAATTTATCAACCCGATGACATTTATCAAACAGTAGAATTAATTGAAAAACGTCTAGTTAAATTACTCCAAGAAAATCCTCAACATAATGCCGCTATCCTCGTTAGAGAAAATCGACAAGGACACTTTTTTGCTCAAAAATTCGCCCATTTTTATAAAAGTTATCAAATCAGAATTTTTGAAGCTAACGAGATCGATCGCTTTTCCCAAATTCCCGCCGAAATGCTGAAACTATTAGCTTTTGTCGAACGTCCCCACTCTCCCGATTATCTCAAAGCGGCTTTAGAAGTGCTACAATTTAGGGGTTTAATTACTGCCCAAGACTTAAATCCTTTAGTTACCTATCCCGAACAATTTCTTTATCCCACTCCCCTCGATCCTGAACTGAAATCTAACGAAAAAATCGCCCGTCGTTATTGTTGCAGTTTACTAAAAGCTAGATTAGAATTACCCCATTATCAACTCCTGTCTTTTTTCGCTATGACTCTCCAATATTCGGGGTCAGAATTAGCCACATTGCAAAAATTAACCGCCCGTATTTATCAGGAAACTGCTGGTAATAGTTCTCTGAAAAATACAATTAATACCCTTAATGAAATTATCGCCTCTGAGCGCTTTGAAGGAGTGGAAGAAGATAACGACGATTGTTATACTCGTCCCGGACAACTGACTATTATTACTATGCACAAAGCCAAGGGTTTAGACTGGGATTATGTTTTTATTCCCTTTCTTCATGAAGATATTATCCCCGGCAAACCTTGGGTTCCCAATGGGGCGAAATTTTTGGGAGATTTTACCCTCGCAGAAGTGGCACGAGCGCAAATTCGAGCAGCGGTTCATCAACGCTATTTAAACCCCGACAGCATACCAATTATTCCCCCACCTTTAAGCGCTTGGTTAGAAGCTGGACAACTTAAAAAAGCTGAAGAATACCGACTTTTGTATGTAGCGATGACGCGAGCAAAAAGACTTTTATGGATGTCGAGTGAAAAAAAAGCTCCCTTCCGTTGGAACACTTTTCGCGGAGATGAAAGTAGTCAATTACAGGATAAAAATCCCTGTCCTGTCTTTCCTGTTTTAATCAATGCTTTCCCCGATTCTTTCTGTGTTTAACTGTTGCTGCAGCGTCCGCGGATAAAGAATTAGGAAGACAAACCACCAGAGGAGTATAGGAATAGATAGGAGTAGAGTTAACCAGAGACGCTGAGTTAAAAACCAACAGCCGGCAATCAGGGTAATTCCTGTCAATAAAATCGACCAAGGTTGACACCAACGGGGTTTGTGATCCCAAACGCTACTAGATTTCGAGTTAGACATTGGTTAAGGTTCGGTAATTTACTAACTCAATTTTAGAGCGATCGAGCTTAAAAAACGCTTGGGAAGACCGAAAGAGTAAAACATTACTCGATTTACTTATTTAAAAATAACTTCCCCCAATCATAGCCGCTAATAAAATAAAACCGACCCAAACATTTTGACCGAACATTTGACCATAAACTGGTTTGGGTAAATCCGATTGACGTAACAACCAGTATTGACGCAACCAAGCGATCGCCGCTAGACCCAACCCTAGCCAAAAAAAGGCTGATAACTGCATTTTTTGCCCCTCCCAAGCCAATAAACCCACTGTCAGGGCAAAAAAGACCCCCACGGCTTCTGGGGCGTATTTGCCGAAAAAGATGGCACTAGAGTTAATACCAACCTTGAGATCATCCTCTCGATCGGACAGAGCATAAATTGTATCAAATGCTAATGTCCAAAAAATCACCGCTCCCCATAATATAAATGTATTACTATTTAACGACCCGGTGACGGCACTCCAACAGATTAAAACCGCAAAACCCCAAGCGAGAGAAAGAACCAATTGGGGTACAGGAAAAAAACGCTTGGCGAGAGGATAGCAGATAATCAAGGGAACAGCGGCTAAACATAGGCAAAAACTCAGGAAATTCAGATATAAAGCTAAAATCGCGGCGCAAAAGAAAGCAATCAGAGCGATAATCAAACCAACCTTGATCGATAAAGCTCTGGCCGCTAAAGGACGGTTACGAGTGCGATCGACTTGTGGATCGATATCGCGATCCCAAAGATCGTTAACCACACAACCGGCGGCGCTAGTGGCCAAAGTTCCCAAAATGATCACCCCGATCAAGGGTAGTGGTGGCACCCCGTCTGCCGCCAAAAATACCGCCCATAAAGCGGGAACCATCAAAATTAACCTACCGGCGGGTTTATCCCAGCGCAAGAGGCGAATAATCGTCATCCAAGTGGGTTCTAGATCGGGTTGGGATATGGTCATAATTTCTCGTAAAAAGTAGAAACTAGGAGTTAAGGGGGTGTGGGGTGTGGGGGGTTGGGTGTGGGGTGTGGGGTTTTGGGGAAGTGGGGTGTGGGAAGTGGGGTTTTGGGGAAGTGGGGTGTGGGGTTTGGGGTGTGGGAAGAATAAATAAAAATAATCTCCTGACGACCGACGACCGGCTACTGACGACCAGCTACTGACTCCTAACCCCACCAGTAAACTTTTTCAGCAAACTCTACTTACTTAACGTGATTACCAGCCCCAACTATTGGGAACGCCTTTAAACGGACCGACCACATCGGAGGTTATCCATCCCCCGTAAAAGTTGCCCGGTTGCGGTTGTACTAATTCCCCGTCGGCATAACAAGCGGTCATTTTCGCAGGATAAAAAGCCAGATAATTCTTAATTGCCTGAAACTCTGGTGTCGGATCCGGATAATACCAAGCGGCGTTAATTGCCTGTTGGTCGCCAAGGGTGATATTGTAATATCCGGCTAGACCTTTCCACTCACAAAAAGACTTTTCTGCTGTGGCTTGCAGGTATTCCATTTTAATATCTTGGGGCGGTAGATAATAAACTGGGGGATGACTGGTTTCTAGAACTCGATAACTGCTTTTAGTATCGGCAATTATCACACCATTAAAGATAATTTGTAGGTGTTTAGGCGATAATTCTAGGCGCGGGGGACGAGGATAATCCCAGACGGATTCCTGTCCTGCTTTTGCTGGTATCGGTTGGGGACGAAACATAATTTTTCTTATATTATTCTCCGAGTCAGTAAACAGTAAACAGTATTCAGTTTACTGCTCACTGTTTACTGTTTACTGCTCACTGAAAAGAGTTTTCTCAGGGTTTCCACTCGTTCTCGATTGACATTTAAATCCGATTCTCCTAAGCGGGAGGCCGAGCGAACATCGATCGCATTTTTGCTAGGATTAAGAGAAAATTCCAGATCATCGACAAATCCCATCCATTGACTGCTAAATTCGGCGTAGAGATAGTTACTATCTTGGTTAATAATTTTAGTTCTCGGTTGGGAAGCGATAATTTTAGCTAATTGCTCGATCGCTTTTTCCCCGCTACCCTGATAACTAAGGGGTTCGATCGAATGAGCCGGATCCTGACTCTGACTACTAACACAATTAGGAGTGACCGGACAAGGGGCCAGTTTACCTTCCCTGACTCCCAAATAATCGGGACGAGTACCGGCGAATAAACTGACGCTATCGGGAGCAATTAACCTAATTCCTAGCCAGATGAGCAGTATTCCCAGGAAAATAAACGGGGTTAGCCGGAAAGATTTTTTCACCGTGTCGGAAGTTTCAGTCATGCTAGTCTTACAGAATCACTTCAATTAACTTAACATTGATAGGTGTGACAATATCAGGAGATAGAATAAGATGTTTCTCGATGAATTACAACCCGTTGTTAAAGAACTGATTCAACAACCGATCGCTTTTTTCGGTGGTTTTGCCTCTGGATTACTGCGCTTGAAACTTTCGGACGATCCCCTGAAAACATGGTTAGAACAGCAGGGATTAGTCAGTTTTAACGACAATAATCAGGATAACGGCAACAGTCCCCAGTCGATCTCGATCGATTAGGGATCAGGGGTTAGCTGTTGGGGGTAAGGGTATTCTCCCATCCCCAACACCCCCCGCTTACTACCCCATCAGCTTAACTTGTTGCTGAAAGTAGATAAATTTCCTCGGCTACTCGTTTCAAGCGTCTTAATTGCGCTTCCATATCCTTTTTAGTCCATTTGGCGGCGAATTGCTGGAATCCCCACCCCACAACCGGATTAGGAATCGCAAACTCAAAACGATTGATTAGACAAGTGCCGCCATCATTGGGTTGACATTCCCAGCGATCGCAACCGCGAAAAAAGCCTTCAAATTGCCAGACAATTAACCCCGGTTCTCTCTCAATCACCGTACTTTTCAGCGTTGGCTGAATTAGGGGAATTTGAATCAAAAAACGACTTCTCCCACCGATATCGGTCTTCCAATCGCCGATAGGTTCACAAACTAACACCGGATTCAACCAACGACGCATTAACTCTAAATCCGTGATACAACGCTCCACCGTCGTGGCACTAGCTTTAATCTGAATTGATTGTTCAAATACTTGACAAGATGACATTGATCTGCTTATAAATTACTGGCTGGAATTAAATATAAGATGAACGTAGGTTGGGTTGAAGCATGAAACCCAACGCCTGCATGGGTTACGCTACCGCTAACCCATCCTACAAATAATTGTGCCTCCCTACTTAAATTACTGGCTGAGAATTATCGGTAGTCGGACAAAAATAAAGTTAACTGTGCAGACAAGGCAACAGTAAGGGTTTTGTACTTGGTTACATTTCTTAACATAGTCTTGTTTATAGCCTTTCTCATCAAGATGAAGTGTAACCTAATTTGCTATGGACGACCGGCGATCGACTCCCCAAAACGAAAACTTCCTACCTCATCATTAAGATAACTGCTCTCAAGCTCATTTTTTCACTAGCTTGAGCAACTCTTGAAAACGTTGGCGTAATCTCTCAATATTAGCCGATTTCCCGCCATAACTCCAATCAACGTAGGCGCGAGCAATCTCCGGACCCTAACGAGGGTTGGCTGAATATTACTGGAAGCCTGACTACAAAAGGATTTGACTGATAGTTAGCAAGCACTAATTAATTTACTTGTTGAATAAAAAATCATTAACTGTAACAATATTGGGCTCTTCGTTACTTGTTATGGTTCGATAGGGGGGGCATAAATCGACTAAATCCTTATCTGGCAAGAGACTTAATTGATTAGTTCGCTCTAGAGCAAAACCAATTGACAAAAATCGCTAAATGCCTTTCTCTATAAGGGTTCCATCCCTTATAACCCCCGTCCATTGCATAACACAAACCGAAGAGCCCTAATTAATTTACTTGTTGAATAAAAAATCGGCTCTTCTGGTTTCTGTCTGTAAACGAGGTCTATACTGATAGTTTCTTCTTTCAAAATAGTCCTAAAAGTCTTGCCCAGTAAGCATTTAACCTTACATAAGCAAAAATTATCACACAAAGTCGAGAAGAGCCAAGTTTAGTTACTCTCAATTTAATATCTGTAATTTACTTTGGTTGCGAAAAACCAGCACCGACAGTATAAGCGCCGGGAAAAAATTTTTTGTAAAGATTGGTTATAGCTTGAGTCAGGTTTGGATAATTGGCGCTAAGATTATCGGAGGATTTTCTTTCGGCACTGGTAGAAAACAATTAGGAGGATTTATGATCCCAGTTAATGAGGCTCAACAAAAGTTGCAGGACTTGATTGATTCAGTGACTGTTTCCCACGAACCCATTATTATTGAGGGATGCGATGGTAATGCAGTTTTGCTATCTCAAGGGGATTGGAAATCGGTACAAGAAACGTTATATCTCCTCTCAATTCCGGGGATGCGAGAATCAATTCGGGAGGGACTGGCAACGCCGGTTGAAGAATGTGCTGAGGAGCTAGAATGGTGAGGTGGAAATTGGTTTACACCAAACAGGCGCAGAAAGACGCTAAGAAGCTTAATTCTAGTCATTTAAAAAATAAAGCGCAGATGTTACTTGACATTCTTCAGGTCAATCCATTCCAAAATCCCCCGCCTTAGGAAAAGTTAGTGGGAGATTTGAATGGTGTGTACTCTCGGCGAATAAGCATTCAGCATCGTCTTGTGTACGAAGTTATTCAATCTGAGGGTATAGTTAAAATCCTGCGGATGTGGACACATTATGAATAGCGTTAAGACATCGTTAAATCTAGGATTTGCTGAAAAACTTTTTCGGCAAACCCTAACTATAGGCTCAAGCTCACTTTTTCACCAACTTGACAAATTCTCGAAAACGTTGGCGTAAACTCTCGATATTAGCCGATTTCCCGCCATAACGCCAATCAACGTAGGCGCGAGCAATCTCCTCGATAATATTCGCCACTGGCGGCGGTTGGACGCGGCGGGCGGCGGCGGCGTATTCTAAAGGGGTTTGAGCGGGATGTTTACCATAACCGGCTTCTGTTAAGATTCCTAACATTTGCTGGTATAAACGCTCGATTGGTGGTAGTTTTGCTAACTTGCGACCCCGACGCCAACGATGGAACTGTCCCCATCCTAACCAACCAGCGTAAGCGAAGACGACCCCCACTAAACCACCGAGAATTCCCCCGAAAAGACTGCCGGAAATAAAGCGCCATAACCAGGCCAATAACTGACCGATAGTAACGATAACATTTTCCCAAATCAGACCGAGAAAACCCGTTACTGGAGAGGGCAACCATCCGGCTACCCATTGCCAAAATTGCTTGAGGACGCTAAAAGGTTCCGCTTCCTCAAAGGATGGGGGAATTAATTCGTGACCTGGGATAGGATCGAAAGTGTACCAACCGTAACCAGGGAAAAACACCTCTGTGATGGCGTAAGCGTCCGTATTTTGGACAACATAAAAGCCAGTGAAAGGATTAAACTGGCCAGGGGCAAAACCGGTGGCTAATCGGGCAGGAATACCGATCGAGCGTAACATAATCGTTAACACGGTGGAAAAATGATCGGCGTAACCCCCCTGAAAACGAAATAAAAAGGCCGAGACTAAATCCTCATTTTCGGCTAAAAAGGGCAAATCGGTTTTTAATTCATAGTTTTGCTTTAATGCTTGGGCCAAATATAGGGCCTTCTCGTAGGGAGAGGTTAAAGGTGTGGGAGATTTGGCCAGCAATTCCTCGGTTTTTCGGCGGACTTTCGGGGCAATTTCGGCAGGAATTTGTAAATAATACTTGAGAATAGACTTAGGGTAGTTTTCTGATGCCGATCGCAGTTGGCTGCGATTGCGTTCTGGCACTTGTGAGATTACAGTATAAGTTAGCCCTTCTGCTAATCCTCCCGGCGACCTTAAGCTATTTTCTCGGTCCAGAGATACCTGTCGAGTGGGAAAAAAGAGAAACTGGGGCGAAGTAAGAGCAGGGATAATATTCGGTAAACTGGAGACAATGCTGTAAGTTTGGACTACCTGATGAGTTTTTGCTTGGGTTGCAGGTAGCGGCACAAAAAAGCGATAGGACCAACTACTGCGATTTAAATCCTCTAATTCTTGATCTCGCGAGATTTGCCACCCTTGACCAGTATAGCGATCAAAGGCCATGGCGCGCCAGAATCCGGGAGCTTGAGAACGTACCCGCATGACTGTCTGGGGAGTCATACTTCCCCGCAAATTTTGGTTGATTTGGCTGTTAAAACCGTAATAAAAGGTAGAATCTAACTGTCCTGACCCTGTAGTGGGACTATTACCGCCATTTACGCCACCATTCCCCGTTTCACCCTCGCGCACATAGCCGGGGTTAACGATTTGTCGGTCTCCCTGTTCAAAATCCTGATTTTCCATACCTCCTGGACTATTGACGGGAAAAGATTGAATTTGATAACCAGGAAAACGCGGCATCAGGGCAAAAATTGTCAATCCCAAGAGGACAATTGTCAGAAAGAAAATCCCGAAACGTTTGGGAGAAAGGGGAGAATTTTGTGGGGAAACTAATTTTTTTGTAGCTAGACGGGGGGGTTTCTTTGCCAAGAAAGGGAGACTCTGATTGAGATTATCTAAACCTAAACGAGAACGATAGTCTAAAACTAGGGTAGGTAGGGATAAAAGCAGAAAGAGGATTAACCAAGGCGCAAAAGCAAGGGTTTGAGAGATTGTCCCGGCGACTCCCAAGAGAATTAAACCGATTACCATAGAATAACCTAAGTCTTTGCGTCGGGGCAGGTCAAAACTATGGAGAATTTGTAATTGAATTAATAATTGTGTTAGAGCAATGCGACTATCCTGCATCGCAACGATATTACCCAAGAATAGCGCCAACACTACCAACATTCCGATCGCTATACAAAATTTTGCCCCAATATTGCGCTTTTTCCTGCGTCGCCAACTCCAGATTCCGCCGATAATACTGAGAGGAACGGCCCAAATACTGGTATAACTATCAGTAGCCACATCGGTGGCGATAATACCGACGATTACTAAAGCTTGCACCAGAATTCTTAAAATAATCGATTCCTCGGTTTCTGGCAAGGGAGAAGATTCTATCTTTTGCCAGAGGGTTTTTAAGGAAGGTCTTGGACGAGCGGCACTGCTAACCATAGGGTAAATTGGGAGAAGGACAAAGAAGTTAATTTTATATTTCCCAGTTTTAATCTCGATCGCTCCATGGGGTAAAGTGGATTTTAGATGTCAGGAGTCAGGAGACGGGAGATAGGGAGCAAAAAGCTGATGACTGATAACTGATAACTGATAACTGATAACTGATAACTGACCTATGATAGCCGTTACCAACCCTGAAATTTTACCGTTACTTCATCCCCTGATTGGACAATTAGCCACAGCAATTCTGTCCCACTGGGAAAATTATCTTGATTTGTCGCCCTTTGAGTTACCCGAAGGTTTAGGCTATGTGGAGGGACGTTTAGAAGGGGAAAAATTAATTATCGAGAATCGCTGCTATCAAACCCCCCAGTTCCGCAAAATGCACCTAGAACTGGCTAAACTGGGCAATGGTTTGGATATACTTCACTGTGTCATGTTCCCCCGTCCAGAATATCCGCTGCCGATGTTTGGATGTGATATAGTCTCCGGCAAAGCGGGAATCAGTGCCGCTATTGTGGATCTTTCTCCCACCAGTGTCGATAAAACCCTCTCTAGTGCCTATAATCAAGCTTTAGCGGCTTTACCTGGGGTCGATTTCGCTCAAGCTCGTGATTTGCCGCCTTGGGGTCATATTTTCTCGGAATATTGTCTGTTTATTCGTCCCGAAACCGCCGCCGAGGAACGACAATTTTTACAAAGAGTAACAGATTTCTTGACAATTCACTGCAAATGTGCTATGGAAAGTCAGCCCCTTTCCGGAGAAGAAGCGCGCATTTATTTACAGGGACAACGGGATTATTGTAGTCAACAGCAAAAAAACGATAAAACTCGGCGTGTACTAGAAAAAGCCTTTGGTTGGGAATGGGCAGAGCGTTATATGACAGGTGTTCTCTTCGATTTACCCGATTAAACTGAACTATCCCTTCCCCCCTTGCTCCTAGGGTTGATTCATCGTAGGGTTGATTCATGAATCAACCCTACCATTAATATGGGGGGAGCCGACAATTTTTAACACCTACCCACTTAATTTAGAGATTTTCTGCAACCTCATCGCTATTTTTCCCATTTTTGAACTCTCAAAAATTAATTAGGGCGGAAGTCTCTTGAAACTTAACAATATTAACAGACAAGGACGGGAAAATAATTGCTAGATTGGGTTAGGTACAGTCAAATGTAACCGCGAGAACAAGAGAAAAAAGGCGGTTTTGCTAGGTAAAACCGTCAAAAGGCCTTAGCTTAATTTCTCGATTCTGACGATTAAATAAATATTAAAACAGCCGATGAATCTAACGAACTTTCCTTGGTTAACTGTCATCATCCTTTTTCCCATCGTCGCCGCTTTATTGGTTCCCATAATTCCCGATAAAGACGGTAAAACCGTGAGATGGTTTGCTCTGACGGTGGGATTAATCGACTTTGCCCTAATTATCTACGCTTTCTATAGCAGTTACGATTTCGCTAATCCCAATCTGCAATTAGTGGAAAGTTACCAATGGTTGCCAGAAATTGACCTAAGATGGTCTTTAGGAGCCGATGGCCTCTCCATGCCTCTGATTATCTTAACGGGATTTATTACCACTCTAGCTATCTTAGCGGCTTGGCCGGTCACTTTTAAACCGAAACTATTCTACTTCCTGATGCTGTTGATGTACGGGGGACAGATTGCGGTGTTTGCCGTACAGGATCTGTTACTGTTCTTCCTCGTCTGGGAATTAGAATTAGTCCCCGTCTATCTGATCCTCTCTATTTGGGGCGGTAAACGCCGTCTCTACGCAGCCACCAAATTTATCCTTTACACCGCCGGAGGCTCTCTCTTCATCCTTGTAGCGGCGCTGACGATGGCTTTTTATGGCGATACCGTCTCCTTTGACATGGTGACTATTGCTGGCAAGGATTTCCCCCTGAAACTGCAATTATTCCTCTACGCCGGTTTTCTGATTGCCTACGGGGTAAAACTGCCGATTTTCCCCCTCCATACTTGGCTACCGGATGCCCACGGCGAAGCCACTGCCCCCGCCCATATGTTACTAGCGGGAATTTTGCTTAAAATGGGTGGTTATGCGCTCTTACGGATGAATATGGGGATGTTACCCGATGCTCACGCCGTTTTCGCTCCCGTTTTGGTGATTTTAGGGGTAGTTAATATTATCTACGCCGCCTTAACCTCTTTTGCCCAACGCAATCTTAAGCGCAAAATTGCCTATTCTTCCATCTCTCACATGGGATTTGTCCTGATTGGCATGGCTTCCTTTACCGATATTGGTACAAGTGGGGCGATGTTACAGATGATTTCCCACGGACTGATTGGGGCGAGTTTATTCTTTATGGTCGGTTGTACCTACGATCGCACCCATACCCTGATGTTAGACGAGATGGGCGGTGTCGGCAAGAAAATGAAGAAAGTTTTTGCCATGTGGACCACCTGTTCCCTCGCTTCCCTGGCTTTGCCCGGGATGAGCGGTTTTGTGGCGGAATTAATGGTATTTATCGGTTTTGCCACCAGTGATGCCTATAGTCCCACTTTCCGCGTCATCATCGTCTTTTTAGCGGCTATCGGTGTCATTCTCACCCCGATTTATCTCTTGTCCATGTTGCGAGAAATTCTCTACGGGCCGGAAAATAAGGAATTAGAAGAACACCATGCCCTAGTGGATGCGGAACCCCGGGAAGTCTTTATCATCGCTTCTCTATTAGTGCCAATTATCGGCATTGGACTCTATCCCAAAGTGGCCACGACAATTTACGATGCTACTACCAATAAATTAACCGCCCTAGCGCGTAATTCTGTCCCCAGTTTAGTGCAACAGGCAAAGGCAAAAACCGCTAGTTTCTCCCTTTATTCCCTCAAAGCTCCAGAAATCTAAGGAGTTATCAGTTATCAGTTATCAGTTACCAGTTACCAGTTATCAGATTTGAGTTTTAAGTGAGCAGTATTAAATCCCAATTTCCGCACTTCTTAACATTCAATTGACGATTTTTACTAATATTAAATCTGGTTATTAAAGAATGATTATCTATTGCCCCTTTTGCATGAGTGCATGAGTAGAAAACGGGTTTCTCGGAGAAACCCGTTTTCTGTGGGTTAATCAACGGATTTAGTATTATTATACTTTAGTATTATTATACATAATTGATTGTGTGATTATTGTCATGTGATCGCTACTGAGTACAGCCTAGAGAATTATCAGAATTGGTCTCCACTGGAGCAATCGCACCCAAAGAAGATTAGGCGGTCGCAACGCGCTCGCTACCCGAGACCGCAACATAGCAAAATATAGGAGTTTAGCCCATGTCTAACGAAACCGTGACTTATTCCCTAGAAGCTGTTCTAACAAGGATCGAGGGGAAAATAGACTCTCTACAAAGGGATGTCAATCAAAAATTCGACAAAATCGATGAACGATTAACCAAAGTAGAAATAGGACAATCGGAGTTAAAAGGGGAGATTAAAGCCTTAGGCTTTAAGATTGAGGGCATCGATAAAAGATTAGAAAAAGTAGAAAACGAGCAATCTGTTTTAGTTAAGTCTGTTTCTGACTTACAGGGATTTCGGGGGTTAATTTTACCTCTGATTGTTGGGGGAATTAGTGCCGGTATCGGGGCAATAATCACCGTTAGTATCAGATTTTCTCTACTCAGTGGCAACCCATAAATAAGGCGGTCGCAACGCGCTCGCTACGCGAGACCGCAACATAGCAAAATATAGGAGTTTAGCTCATGTCTAACGAAACTGTGACTTATTCCCTAGAAGCTGTTCTGACAAGGATTGAGGGGAAAATAGACTCTCTACAAAGAGATGTTAACAAGCTAGAGATAGGACAATCGGAGTTAAAAGGGGAGATTAAAGCCCTAGATGAGCGACTAACCACAGAAATTAAAGGATTAACTGCAAGAGTCGCTAATCAGGAATTTACCAATCGAGGGATTCTAATCGCTTTGGTTGTTGCCATTTTAGGAGGGGCAGCCAAACTTTTTGGTTTTCTTCCCAATCCCTAACAGATATCTAATTAGGAAGTTGCCGTTTTCTTTTCACTGATAACTGAAAAATCCCTACCCTACCCAATCACCTCGTGTAAATCCGTCGGTGCGAGATTAGGATAAACCACTTCACCATCCTTAAACCAAATAATGCGCTGAGAGTGACGCGCCACATCAGCCTCATGAGTTACCATGACGATAGTAATGCCACTGTTATTCAATTCCGAGAAAATAGCCATCACCTCTTGGGTAGTTTTCGAGTCTAGCGCCCCCGTCGGTTCATCAGCAAGTAATAATATGGGTTGATTGACAATTGCCCTAGCAATAGCAACGCGCTGCTGTTGTCCCCCCGATAATTGATTGGGTTTATTGTGCAGTCGATTATCCAATTTTACCTTCGTTAAAGCAGCGATCGCTCTTTCCTTTCTTTCTTGGGGAGAAACCCCACCATAAATCATCGGTAACATGACATTTTCCAGCGCACTCATCTGGGGTAAAAGATGGAATTGCTGGAAAACAAAGCCGATTTTGCGATTGCGAATCTGGGCTAAATCCCCATCCGGCAGCGTGGAAACGTCCAGATTTTCTAGATAATAGGACCCCGAGGTGGGACGATCAAGACAGCCGATAATATTCATGGCTGTGGATTTTCCCGAACCCGAAGCCCCCATAATAGCGCAATATTCCCCTTTTTTTAGGCTTAAATTGATGTTATTGAGGGCTTTAACCATGGTTTCGCCACTGCCGTAGATTTTAGACACATTTTCGAGGCGAATAATTACTGGCTGATAGACTTCGGCTTTATCGTTGCGTTCGCTGAGAGAGGAAGTATCAAAACTCATGAAATAATATAGAGATAAAACCATTAAATGCAGCTATTCTAACCTGAGCAATTCTCCATTCAAGCAACATCCTTGAGAAAACCGACCAAAGGCAAGAAAACCGGCGCTAAATTCGAGCGAGCCACGGCTAAACAGGGATAGGATCGATCACTATAATTTTCCCCCACCTGTAAGGGAAAAATCTTTTCTCCTAAAGAGATAAATACCCCGCCGGCGGCCTGTAGAATTGCCCAAACCGCAGCAATATCCCAGACTTTTGGGGTTGCTTCCACTCCTCCCAAGACAGTGCCATCGGCAACCAAAAGCAGATTATAACTAGCCACTCCTATCATCCGCACTTTGCAGGGAAAGGGGTTTTTAAATACACCTGTACTACGAGCGCAGAGATTAAACAGATGATTTTTGCTGGGAAAATCGTCGCTGGTGTGAATCGGTTGACCATCGCAGTAGGCCCCCTCTGGACCGGTTAAACCCGTCTCACCGTACCAATAACCATAATAGGCCTGTTTCAGGCAGGGGAGATAAACAAATCCGAACACAGGAGTCCCCCGGTAGAGAAGTCCTAGGGAAATGCCCCAGATGGGAATACCGCGAGTAAAATTAGTCGTGCCGTCGATTGGATCCACTACCCAACACCATTCTTGATCCGGGAAAATATGGGTAGTTTCCTCGGTTAGGACTCCATGATCCTGGAAAGTGCGGGCAATTAATGATCGCAATTCGCCATCGGACCAACGGTCGGCAGCCGTCACTAAAGTCCCGTCTGCTTTATTGGTGGCCTGTAATTTGCCAAAATCAGCTACTAGGCGATCGCCCACCTGCTCGGTAGCCTGATAACAAAAGTCTAAAACCTGACTCCAAAAAGTTTCCATAATTTTCTCGTTCGTCTTCTAGTAGAATATTAAATCATTGTCTAAACTTAGGTAGTCGAGATTGAGCGCGGAAGCCCACCAGGAGATCAGACTAGCTACCCGTCTAGAAGCGATACTTTACCTAAAAGGGCAGCCTGTCCCCTTAACCGAGATGGTGAGATTAACCAACAGCGATCGCTTGACGGTGGAAGATGCCATGATCGAGTTAATGTCCGATTATGCACACCGGGATAGTGCCTTGGAAGTGGTGGAAACCCCCCTCGGTTATAGTTTACAATTGCGGTCAGCTTATCAGAATTTGATCGAAGACCTGATCCCGGCCGAATTAGGCACAGGAACCCTCCGTACTTTAGCAGCGATCGCACTAAAAGAACCGATTTTACAAGCGGATTTAATTAATTTACGAGGCAGTACGGCCTATCAACAGGTTCAGGACTTGGTAGAACGAGGATTTGTGAGAAAACGCAAGCAAAATGAAGGTAGATCGTACTGGTTAGAATTAACCGATAAATTTCATCAATATTTCGAGGTTGACAATCTTAGAGAACAGGGTATTCTGGAAGCTACCGATCGGGAATAAGGAGAGAGAGAGTATATTAAGGGTGAATGTTTGATCACTGAGCTAAACTTGAAGAAGATGGGGGGGACTTCAGGCAATCAAGAAGAGCGATTTGTTAACCTAAATCTAATAACCACTACAGCGTGGGAGTTCTGATGACTTTTAATCCTGATTTTTTTCCCTGGGAAACCGAAGAACAAAATGATAACTGTCTGATGCAGTATCTCCAGCAGCAGCATCCTGAAACCCTTGAGAGAATAGCCCAATCCGTCAGTAGCGAAATTAAGGATATTATCTCGCAAAACGTCAGGGGATTGGTGGGAATGCTGCCCTCAGAGGATTTTGCGGTACAAATTACCACCGACCGCGAGAATTTGGCTAATCTTCTCGCTTCAGCGATGATGACGGGTTATTTCCTCGGTCAAGTGGAGAAGCGCCATCATTTAGAATCAATTTTGTTAGCTACAGAATCAATTAAATTAGGCAAAAAACCAAAAATAGATTAATCTTCACCCCAAAAAGATAGAGACACTTTCATCGGTGTCTCTATCGGTTTTTAGCCCCCTTTGGCAAAACTCACCATCACTAAAATCGAGAGCAGGATACCGGGGACAAGTAAACCCGCTAATAATCCAAATTCAGTCAGCGTCATAGGAAAATATGCCCAAAATTCCATCACTTCCCACTCTAACCCCCTCTTCCGGCCACCTCAACAAAGCTTAAGGAAAATTTAAAGCCTTTTACCAGTTTTTCTCCTATCAGTTGTCCGACTAGACAAACCAAAAAGAGTCTTTTTGATGTTGCCAAGCGGTTTATAAGTAGCTGGTTATAATTAAATTAAAAATGGATTTTAGGTTCGATCCCCCCTGCCCCCCCTTGATAAGGTAGGGTTGATTCATGAATCAACCCTACGCTTGATAAGGGGGGTGTCTGATAATTTTTAACGCCTACCTACTTAATTCTTTTTTCAGCGCTTCGTATAAAGCTGAATAATCTTGTTCTGCTAATCCCATTTCTAAAGCTTTTTCCAGAAGGCTCTGTACTCCTGTTAGGGGAAAAGTGGTTAAATCTAACTTCTCCGATTCCTCTAAAAAGAGATTGACATCTTTGAGTAAATGTTTAGTGGGAAAATTAGGGTTAGCATAATTTTCTTCTAACATTCTGGTTAATTTTTTGTCAAAAGTAGGCGCATATAAGGCACTTTGACGCAGGATAGTCATGAACTTTTCTAGATCTACTCCTTGCTGGGATAAAAAAGCTAAACTCAAAGCAAAAGCACTGGTTAGAGAGGCAATTAATTGATTTAAAGCTAATTTTAACGCCGATGCGGTTCCCACTTCCCCGATTAACATCGGTTCTTGACCAAAATGTGCTAATAAATTTGACCATTGATGAAACTGTTTTTCTGTTGCTCCCACCATAACTAAGAGAGTCCCATTTTTAGCTTCGGGAATACTTCCTAACACGGGTGCTTCTAGATATTCTCCCCCTTTAGCCACAATTTGATCTCGCAGTTGTTTACTTTCAGAAGGAGCAATAGTTCCCATCTGGATAATAGTCCGATTATTAAAGTTAGATTGCTCGTAATTTAATCCTAAAACCTCTTGGATAGCGGCGGCATTAGTTAACATTAAAATCAGACAATCTGCCTCTTGAATGACTTGCTCGGAACAGCTAACTGTTTTGGCTCCTAACTGCTGTAAAGGTGTCAATTTTTCCAAGGTGCGATTATAGGCAATAACAGGAATTTTCTGATTTAATAATCTTTCTACCATTGGCGTTCCCATTAATCCCGTTCCCAAAATTCCAACTTTCATAACTTAATTTTACCTGATTTAGTGATTAGTTTTTACTGGTTTTTATGGCTGTCCAATGACGTTCGGAAGACTGATAAATTTTAACATTTTTTAATCCCGATTGCTGGATTAAATCTTCGATTTCTGCTAGGGTAAAAGCGGCCTGGAGAGAATCCTTAAATAGTTGCGCTTGTCGGGGAGAAAAATTAGGATCGATTTCCCTCACCATCCCCTGGATTATTTCCTCGGAATCGGGACGGAATAAATCTCTTAAAAAAATGCCACCATTGGGTTTTAAAACTCGCTTAATTTCCCTTAAAAAAGGCAGAGGATTTTCGAGATGGTGGATTAAACTATTAGAAATAACTAAATCAAATTGCTCGGATTGGTAGGGAAGATTTTTTCCATCAACTTTTTCTAATTTGATCTGTTCTTGACAGTTAGCACTCAGGATATTTTTTTGACCAATTTCTAACATAGAATCGGCCAGATCAATAGCGATAATTTGCCATTGGGGACGCAGTTGACAGAGCATAATCGGAATGCGTGCAGTACCGGTTCCCACATCTAATACCCTAGCATTAATACCGGCCAATTGTACGGCTTCTTTAGCAAAATTAGTATTAACTTCGGTGAAGTCCATGGCATCATATTCGATCGCTTCTTCCCGATCATCCATTACTTCCGGTTCTAAAATTCTTTCCATAGAAAAGCTATCCTTAAGGATTACAATATTCACAATACATCGGATCGGCAGTTTTTTGACCGTTGGGAAAGAGTTTTTCCTCTCGATAATCACACCTTTGACAACCGTATAGTTCCAGTTTAATTAAAGAGGTGGGAAAGTGACATAAACCACAGGGTAAACCCGATGTTCTTTCGATAATATCAAACCCCGGACAACCACAATTAGGACATAATTGATTAAGTTTCTGCACCAGATTTGCTGTCGCAGCTGCAATTGCTTTCATCCGCGTGGGATTGTGCATAGCACGCATATCGGTTTCTAGGTGTACCTTGCCGTTTTTGTCAAGAATATCTTCAACAATTTTAACGAAATTTTTCTCGTCAGTAATTCCCTTAAAAATCTGCTCGGAGTCGAGAGAATTTTTATCAAACATCACCACTAAACCATGACTAGGAAAGCCGATTTTTTCGGCAAATTCTAAAGCAGCTGCTAGATTAGTTACAGTTTGGTGAGCGTGATTAGTTTCCGTGACTATTGCTTGACCAATTATTTCTAGATTATGGACTCGATCGAGCAATAAAATCAATTCACGATTACAGGAAACTAGCGGCAAGTGGGGATAGGGATAAAAACTACCCTCACTAGCAATTCCGATATCGTATCCCGAAAGCTCGATCGCTTGTTGTGCCTTCCTGCGAGCGGTTTCAATTTGTGTCCCGATGCGCTTAATATCCCGGGTAAAAGTGCCAAAGCGATCGGTATTAAAATTATCGGGTACAATCACCTTAAGGCCTATTTCTTGCGCTAAAATCGGTGCAATCACCCGCTCTTTTCCGTGCATAGTCCCTAAAATTGCTATCCGATCTTGAAACATCTTTGTCAAGTAAAAAGGAGACAGGAGACAAATTCACCTGATAACTGATGGTGGGTTACGGCGAATACTAAATAGGTGGTAAAATATCTAAGTTATTGTCGCCTAACCCACCCTACGCTAACTTGAAACATCTTTGTCAAGTAAAAAGGAGACAGGAGACAAATTCACCTGATAACTGATGGTGGGTTACGGCGAATACTAAATAGGTGGTAAAATATCTAAGTTATTGTCGCCTAACCCACCCTACACTAAGTTGCTGGGGTTTTTTCCTGAGCTTGTTTTAATCTTTCTGCTGCTGTTTCCATGACTTCTGCAAAGTTTTCGAGAATTTCGCCGGGGTGCGCTTCGAGGATTTTTGTGGATAGGGAAATGCGATTTTTATATTCGTCAATTTCCGCGACTACCACTTTAATTGCTTGACCAACTTTAAAGAAAGTCATGGGAGAATTAAAAGAGGCTCCTGTCACCTGTTTAGCATGGAGTAATCCCGTCACTCCACCGCAATCGACAAAGACACCGTAGGGTTGTAATTTAACCACGGTGCCACTTAATAATTTACCCACAGCTAATTGACTGATAGCGTTAGCGCGAGCAATTTCTCGCTGAGATAAAACTAATTTATTATTTTCTTGATCGATTTGAATAAAAGTTGCGGTTAAAAGTTGTCCGATCAGGGAATCTAAATCATTTTTTTCGATTAAATGGGAGCGAGGGATAAATCCTTTTAATCCCTCCACCTCTCCCGTCACTCCCCCCTTATTCACCCCCGTGACGCGCAGCTGCACCGACTTGCCACTTTCAGAGATTTCCCTGACATTTTCCCAAGCTTTTTGTAGTAATAATTGCCGCAGAGACAGGGTAACTTGTCCTTCCGCGTCCTGTCCACGGGTAATCAGAAAATCGAATTCTGCACCTATGGGTAAAGCTTCAGCAATAGAAATAACATTTTCCAGGGAAATTTCCCTTAAAGGAATAAAAGCGGAGGATTTGCCGCCAATATCGATGAATGCTCCATCGGAGGTGTGTTGATCGACTCTCCCGCGCACGATCTGCCCTTTTTCAAATTGATAATCGTATTGATCAAGAGCTTTGGCAAAATCGTCCATGGAAAAGGCTGGGTTCGGTGTCATGATAAATAGAATGGTTACAAGTATAATTTCGATCTGCTTCCAGTGTAAGCTGAAGCTTGAGGGGTCAGACCATTAAGATTTAAGAAGGCTAAATAACTCTAGCACATGATCCCAGGCAGATTTGGCCGCATTAGCATTATAACTAGCCCTTTGGTCGCAGAAAAAGCCATGGTCGGCATTTTCATAGCGGAAAACTCGATGAGGAATTTGATAACGGATTAATGCGTTTTCTATCTCATCCACTTGCTTTTGAGGAATACTCGCATCTAACATCCCGAAAAATGCGTAGATTGTCCCTTTGATTTGGGGAGTCACCTTCACTGTCGCTTGACCACCCCCAGGGGTTCCCGTGGTGATTCCCGCACCGTAAAAAGAGGCACTAACTTTGATATCCTCTAGAGTGGAGACAAGATAAACCACATGACCACCAAAACAAAAACCGATCGTGCCGACACCGGTTTTTTTCACCTGTGGCAAACTATAAAGATAATCGATGGTGGCTTGGATATCGCTGATTAATTCGGCTGCTTTGGTTTGTTCTTTGTACTGACGACCGATTTCAATATCTTCCATACTGTACCCCGTTTCAAAACCAGGAGCGAATCGCTGATAAATGGCAGGAGCGATCGCTATATAGCCTTCTTGGGCAATTCTGCGGGTGACATCGCGAATATGGTCGTTTACGCCGAATATTTCCTGAATTACGATAATTGCTGGATAAATTCCCACCCGATCCGGAATGGCTAAATAGGCATCTATGTCAATATCTTTGTTAGGAATCGTAACAGTTTGCGTATTAATAGTCATAATTTTCTCGATGAAAAGGGTTTTAGGGTGTTAGGGTTGTAGGGTTGTAGGGTTGTAGGGTCTTAGGGTTGTAGGGTTTTAGTTGAAATTCCCCAATTCCCCATCTCCCCATCTCCCCATTTCTCCACTTCCCCATTCCCCCATTCCTCAAATTAAAACAAACTTTTCCAAGGCCGCAGCCACCCCATTTAAGTTTACACTGGGGGCAACCCAATCGGCTTGATCCTTAACGGCTTGGGGAGCATTACCCATGGCGACACCAACACCCGCATAGGTGAGCATAGAAACATCATTAAAATTATCACCGATCGCCATAACGTTTTGCGGTTGTAATCCTAGGATATCTTCGGCCAAAAATTGGGTGGCGCTTCCCTTGGTAGCCTCAACGTGGGTAACTTCAAAAAAAGTCGGACTCGATTGGGTAAAGTATAAATCTTGATTTTGATAGCGTTGCTGTAAATGATGCCAAATCTCGGCGATAAATTGCTTATCTTCCCCCATGGCCAGGATTTTAGTGGTTTTGTGGGCAACTTTGCGTAAATCTCCCACTGCTTCGGCAATAATACCCGATCGCTGCCGATAGAATTCCGTTTCCGCATTTAATTGCCGCACATAAAGCACATCGTCCATATAAAAATTAAGGGAGATTTTCTCCTTCCATTGGGGTTGTTCGAGATAATCTAAAAGATCGATCGCCAAGTCGGGGGAAATAGGGGTATGTCGATGGTGAACTTGGGAAACAGGATCTTGAATCCAAGCGCCATTGTAAGCAATTAAAGGTAAAGTCGATTTAAGGCGTTTATGAAAGCGTAAAGCCGAGCGGTACATCCTACCAGTGCCGATAGCGACGGGAATTCCCTTTTTTTGGACGGCCGAGACAGCTTGCACCACAGCCGGATTAACCTGATTGTTATCCCCGGCGATCGTTCCATCCACATCAACAACGATTAAGCGAATATCCACAGTCTTGTCCCATTCAACGGTAACAGTTATTGACACTCTCGCCGTCAAGCTACGCTGTGACTGGAGATTCTTGCTTCTACTCCTCTTAACTAGACACAATCGGAAGACTATGCCCCCGTCAGACCGAATCCACAAGCGTTTTAGTTTAACGTCTACCGACTGCCCGGCGGCGGACGGATCTGAATTTTATTTGTGGGCTGTTTTGACCTTAGCCGTTAAGCTTCTATCCTGCTTGACCCGTCACCATTACATTTTCAAGGGCGATATTTGTTCCGAGGTACAAAGGAGCGGGAGGTTTCCGTGATCCCTTACGCGCTTTACCGCTTTCTGTATTCTAGCGAAATCCCTCGAAAATTGTCAAAGTATTGAAAGCTAGGATGGAAGGCATGGGATTAAATGCAACAGTCCGAACATTTGGATACACGAATAAAACAATATTAAATTGGGAAAAGAAATTATCAGCCTGACAAGAAACGTTAGTATTTAACTCTAGATAAAATGTCACCATAATTACCTCAAAAACTGCCCTAGTTAATTATTTTTAGCTAGTTGACTAACAAGCCATGCTCTTAAATTCTTTTCTGCCTTCACTTCATCCTCTTTAGCAGTGGCTAAAAATTCATAGAGTTTAGTTTTGGGAACTAGGGGAAAAGTCGGACTAAATTCTCCTTCCTGATAAACCCCCTTTTCTAACCGATAAATGCGCCAGATTTGTCCATTAAAACGCCATAATTCCGGCACTCCCAAACGGGCATAAAGTGCTAATTTATTAATATCCGTGTGGGTGATATCCACTTCCACCACTAAATCTGGGGGCGGATCTTCAGTTAAATTAATCCTTTTTCCCAGCACTTTAGCTTGATTTTGAATATAGTAGGCATTATCGGGTTCTGCTCCTCGTTCTAAATCTTCCCTAGCTAGAGTTGTGGAACCCATACTTTTAATTTTTAAACCCAATTCGGACACCAAAAAATAGATAAAACGTCCGATTAATTCCCGATAAAACTCGTGTTCTTCTAGGGGCATAGTAATCTCTAAAGTGCCACGATCATAAAATAAATGGGCGCGATTATTTTCCCCTAGCGCCTGTAAAATTTGCTGATAGGATAACCAATTGAGATGATAAAAAGTAACCCGTCTTTCTGCCCAGATTTCGCTAGTATTTAACTCGAGAGGAACTGTCACCATAATTACCTCAACTGCCCTAGTTAATTATTTTTAGCTAGTTGACTAACAAGCCATGCTCTTAAATTCTTTTCTGCCCTCACTTCATCCTCTTTAGCAGTGGCTAAAAATTCATAGAGTTTAGTTTTCGGAACTAGGGGAAAAGTCGGACTAAATTCTCCTTCCTGATAACCCCCCTTTTCTAACCGATAAATGCGCCATATTTGTCCATTAAAACGCCATAATTCCGGCACTCCCAAACGGGCATAAAGTGCTAATTTATTAATATCCGTGTGGGTGATATCCACTTCCACCACTAAATCTGGGGGCGGATCTTCAGTTAAATTAATCCTTTTCCCCAGCACTTTAGCTTGATTTTGAATATAGTAGGCATTATCGGGTTCTGCTCCTCGTTCTAAATCTTCCCTAGCTAGAGTTGTGGAACCCATACTTTTAATTTTTAAACCCAATTCTACCACCAAAATCCGAATAAACAATCCGATTAATTCTCGATAAAACTCGTGTTCTTCTAGGGGCATAGTAATTTCTAAAGTGCCACGATCATAAAATAAATGGGCGCGATTATTTTCTCCTAGTGCCTGTAAAATTTGCTGATAGGATAACCAACTGAGATGATTAAAAACTACCCGTTTCTCACCCCTAATTTGCTCAGTATTTAACTCCAGAGGAACTGTCACCATAACTGCCCCGAAAAGCGAAATTTATGCCCAAAAAAGGGGGTTGACTCACCCCCTGATCATCTTATCAAACCAGTGCCGGAACCTGGGGCCAACGCCCGATCGCCTTACCAATGACCGCTAACTCCCGAGTTAATCGATCGAATCGGTCGGGGGTCAAGGATTGCGGCCCATCAGATAGGGCCTTTGCCGGGTTAGGATGTACCTCGATCATCAAGGAATCGGCCCCGGCTGCTAGGGAAGCCATGGCCATGGTCGGGACATATTCCCATTTACCCGTACCGTGGCTAGGATCGATCATGATCGGCAGGTGAGTTAAAGTTCTTAAAACGGGAATACAGGATAAATCTAGGGTATTGCGAGTATATTTACTGTCAAAGGTGCGGATACCGCGTTCGCAGAGAATAACATTGCTATTTCCTGCGGCGAGGATATATTCTGCCGCCATCAACCAATCTTCAATAGTGGCCGCCATGCCGCGCTTGAGTAGGACTGGTTTCGGTTGCGCTCCAACTTTTTTCAAGAGGGAAAAATTCTGCATATTGCGGGCTCCCACTTGCACCACGTCGGCTATTTCGACAATCTTAGGGAGATCCGCCGCGTCCATTACTTCCGTGATAATACCCAAACCACTGGCATCTCTAGCCGCCGCTAGTAATTCCAAAGCGCTTTCCCCGTGACCTTGGAAAGCATAGGGAGAAGTGCGGGGTTTGTAGGCACCCCCCCGGAGGAATTGCGCTCCGGCTGCCGCCACTCGTTTGGCAGTTTCCACGATCATGGCCTCATTTTCCACCGAACAGGGGCCGGCGACAATGCTAACGGGATGATTTCTGCCGATGGGGATAACACCGTTAGGAGTAGGGACTAAAACCTCGCTGTATTCCCCGTGACGGTATTCTAAACAGGCGCGTTTGAAGGGTTGTTCGACTCGCAGGACGGTTTCGATCCAAGGGCTTAATTCTTGGATTTGTAGGGGGTCTAATTCCCTGGTTTCTCCGACTAAACCGATGACAACTTTATGCTTACCGACGATTTTCTCGGGACTTAATCCCCATGCCTCGAATTCGGCACCGACGCGCTCGATTTCAATTTCCGGGGAACCAACTTTCATGACAACAATCATGGCATTAACCTTTTATTGTTTCCTTTAATCTCTATTGTTGACGATTTCTAGAGGTTATCTATTTTTCTTCCACTTCTTTTTTGCCGGACCGCCAGGCGGCGATCGTTCTGCCAAAATTAGCTTGAAATTCTTGCCATCCTAGCCAATCCCCCACCCGATCCTCATCCCAAGAAGCGGAGAAGATGCCATAACTCAGACCGATGAAACCTAGACCAAACAGGCTTAAACTGACGAGCATGGCGACGTAGGAAGGGATTTCGAGAAGATCGTGGCTAATAATCCAGTAGAAGCCAAAAAAGGAAGCTATCCCCAGTGCCGTCGGCAGGCCACAAAATACCGCCATCCGTTTGGCCATCCGTTGACTGACCACTTGCGGAATCGCCTTTAAGCTGGTTTCCTCGGAGCGATTTTTTAGGGGCGGTGGCACGGGACTAGGGGCAATTTTCGGGGTTTTTCGCTTATTTTGGCGCGGCTCAAAGGGGAGACGTTCTTTTTTCTCCGTCGATTTCGATTCAGAGGCCATGGTAGGGATGCAAAGGGGGTATGCTTAACGGCGAATTCCGAGACGACCAATCAGGGTTTGATAACGTTGTTGATCTTTCTTCTGGATATAGGTTAACAGTCCCCGACGACGACCGATCATCTGGAGTAATCCCCGACGGGAAGCATGGTCTTTCGGGTTAGCTTTCAGGTGTTCGGTCAGTTGGTTGATTCTCTCGGTTAAGAAAGCTACCTGTAACTCCGATGATCCTGTATCGGTTTCGTGGGCCTGATATTGGCTGATTAGTTCTTGTTTTTTGGTCTGGGTTAAGGCCATAGGACTCGTGATCTCTGCTTAAATACTGCAATCTATTATAGTATCACGTTTCTGGTCGATCCGTAAACATTGTTCGGGAGGCAGGGTGATAGGGTGATAGGGTGATAGGGTTTTGGGGTGATAGGGTGATGAGACAACTTCCCCACTTCCCCACTTCCCCACTTCCCCACTTCCCCACTTCCCCACTTCCCCACTTCCCCACTTCCCCACTTCCCCACTTCCCCACACCCCATTGCCGCAAATCATGGCAAAATCTTAGACATAGCGTCTAACTTACCCTGAAGATTCCATGCTGTTAAAATCCACGACCCGTCATATTCGCATTTATACGGCTGAAGTAAAAAATAATCAATTAATCGAGAGTAACCATGTCTTGACTCTTGATGTGGATCCCGATAATGAATTTAATTGGGAAGAAGTGGCTCTCAATAAGGTTTATAGTAAGTTTGATGAATTGGTAGAGTCCTACAATGGGGAAGAACTGAGCGAATATAATCTCCGTCGCATCGGTTCAGATCTAGAACATTTTATCCGTTCTCTCCTGCAAAAAGGCGAAATTAGCTATAATCTCAATGCCAGAGTCCAGAACTATAGTATGGGTTTACCAAAATTAGGGTGAACAATTCCGCGTCAGTCCCCACCCGCACACCTAGAAGGGTGGGGAAGTTGCATCGCGGCTCTTCTGGTTTCTGTGTGGAAACGAGGTCTATACTGATAGAATATCCGCAAAATAGCCCTAAAAGTCTTGCCCGATAAGCATTTCACGATTCCATAAGCAAAAATTATCACACAAAGTCGAGAAGAGCCATTATACCAAATACAAAATGAATTACACAAGATTGGAGCAGCAAAGCAAGGAATCACAAATAGCTGAATTAGAGCTATTTATAAAAAGTGTAATGGATTCAAGAGAACTGAAACGAGCGCTCTTAGTAAAGATGTAGATGTCTCTCGAAGGTAAAACCTGTGAAGAAATCAGCAGAATACTCTGTGTCAAGCAATCTTTTATATATTACGGTCGAAATATATTTAAAATAAATAGAAGGAATTAGAATAGGATATAAAGGCTCGATCGGATATTTAACAGATGACCAGATAAATGAAGTGATCGGGTGGTTAAAAGCAAAGATTTATTGGAACATGGATGAATTAATCGATTATATCAGCCAACCTTATGCTGTTATTTACAAATCAAAACAAAGCTCTTATCATTTGTTTTTGCTGGCGAGTATAAGTGGTCAAAAATCTCAAAAAAGTCAGCCAAAATTTGAGCAAGAGTTAGTCGAAAATAAGAAGAAATAAATTCAGAAACTATTAGCTGAAAACAACGATGCAATATCCAGACTTCTTCTCCACTGAGTAACCAGACTTTATAGAGTTTGTCAGCGAAACGTTTTTTTGTCTTAAAGTCCAGAAAACGGGTTTCTCAAAGAAAACGGGTTTCTCAAAGAAAACGGGTTTCTCAATAGTTTCTTGAAGAAACCCGTTTTCTAGGTGACTTAATGCTTCTTTCCAGGGTTCATCATAATTGGCGGTTGTTGGGTTCATTTGAGTTGTCCGCTTACTCTTAGGTGTAAAGCGCGATAGCGTAACGCACCGATTTAATAATAGAGTTGGTGCGTTACGGCGGCTTGTTAATTTTGGTTTTTTGACGGAATTGATAGCCGCCTAACGCACCCTACGCCTTAGAAGGAGAGCTTAGACGCTTAGATAAAGAAATTACCCACTGGAATGTTCCCTAAAGCTGGTAAAGTACCAGTAAATCCGGTGATATTTATTAATAAATCATTGCTGGATTGGAAGCCAGCCGTGCTATCATTAATAACGAGATAAGTTCCAGCTATTGCACCGGTTGTTACCTGCACTAAG
>NZ_JADBVE010000189.1:0-3764 GCF_020245285.1 Microcystis sp. M31BS1 | reverse complement strand
TCTAACCCACAACGAGGACAGACTGCTTTTTTATTTTTCGATTCGATTCGTCAAACTATACCGATATTTTCTAGGTGTCGATAGCCTTGAATACAGGTTCCTTGTAGGTTCAAAAATTTGTCAAGTATCATAAGTAAAATAATCTCGTTTTTGGCCATTATATCAAATTTTAACTCAATTGTCTATCTTTTGGTATTAACCTGTTTGTGCCGTAAGTGTCTTCCTGTATAGATTTCAGCTATTTTTGAGACTAGGTACTCTCATTGAATTTTATTTGAAGTTAATTATTTGCATAACAATTCCCGAAGAGCCAAAAAAATGCTCACAAACATCTCTAGACAACTAAACACTGGCGCTCTTGCTATCGCGGGCAGTGTTGCCGCTCTCAGCTTTGCTGGTGCTGCCCAAGCAGCGAGTATGATAGCCGTAACGGGGAGTGCAACGGCCAGTTCGTGGGGAACCCTCAACCCGACCCTCACTCCTGGAGCGCCCACCGGATTGGCTGGGACGCCTACGGATGGCTTTGCCGGTCTGAGCTACACGGACGTTAGTGCTATTCAGCCTATTCAGATTTTTGGCACTGGCTCGGGAGCGTCCACCATGTTTACTCCTGGTGGTACCGTGAATTCTTTTGCTCAGATAAATGTTGGCGGTGGTACGACAGTTAATATCACTCCTACAGTGGCTTCGGGTACGTTTAATACTTCTGGTGGTATGAGTACTACTGTTTACACTGTAATGGGTACAGCGTTTTTTGATGCGACTACCGGTCTCGATTATTCTGGAGTTTTCAGCCTGAACGTCGTGTCCGTTGGTTCGGGATGGATTTATACTTTATCTCTCGAAAAAAGCAGTTTAGCAGTTCCCGAGCCCTCTGCTATCCTGGGTATCTTGGCCGTTGTTGGTGCTGGTGCTTTCGCTCGTCGCAAGAGCTAGTCACTGTCATCAGAGCAAAAATAATGGAAAAAACAAGCGTTAAGGCTAAGCTTAACGCATTTTTTTGTGTCTAGAGAAGGGGATGGGCGAGTGGGGAAGTGGGGAGTTCGAGCATTTGTATATCCAATACGCAATTTAAATGCAGTATACTGTTCACTTAACAATCCCACTGGTTACTGATAATTGATCACTGATCACTGATCAGCCATTCCGAGGCCCTTTCACCTAAATCTAAGGCCAGACTAACCGCTTTACCGAGACGGGGACGCTCGCGGGTTTCGCGGATAAAAGCTTGAAATTGACTAAAACCACCCCATTCGTGGAGATAATTAGCGATCGCATTGAGATGTTCCAGATATTCAGACTCGGAGAGGGGAAAAGACGCTTGTTCGAGATATTTCCACATTACCTGGACATGAACCTTATCTTTGATGCGTCGCAGCTGGATATCGTAGGAACGACCCCACTTTTCTAGTAATAATTGCTGTAAGTCCACACCCGTCATGGTTGCTATCGCTTCTCAGATGTCAGTCGGCCTCTTGATTCTACCATAAATGTCAGGGGAAGACCCTCGATTTTACCGAAGGGATGATACTCTCGCGATCAACCGCTTCGCGGTGTAACGGGAGTCCTCTTGCTCCAATTTAGATATACTTGTGAACTGCACTTTCAACCTAAGGAACTTTACTCCACCGTGACACTTTTGGCTAAATTGCGCGGCTGATCCACGTCTAGACCGCGACGGGCTGCGATATGATAGGAGAGCAATTGTAGGGGAATTACTGTTAGAATTGGCGATAATAATTCCTCAATTTCCGGCACATACAACAAATCATTAAAGACTTTTGGTGCTTCCGTATCGCTGTCGGCAACTACTCCCAATAACCGCGCATCCCTTGCCTTTGCTTCCTGTGCATTGGAGAGAACCTTATCATAAACTATCCCCGGCATAGCAATCGCTACTACGGGAACTTTTGCATCTAAAAGCGCGATTGGTCCGTGTTTCATTTCTCCGGCTGGATAGCCTTCCGCATGAATATAACTGATTTCTTTGAGTTTTAAGGCTCCTTCTAGGGCAATGGGGAAATTAATCCCCCGTCCTAAGAAAATAAAGTCCTGGGTGTCATTAAATTCATGGGCCAATTCTTCGATCGCTTTTTCCTGTGTTTCTAAGACAGTTTCGATCGATCTTGGCAGCGATCGCATTTTATTAATAATTTGCTCGATTCTCTCTAAAGACAAAGTTTGACGACGATAGGATAAATCCAAAGCTAAGAGATAAAAACCCAATAATTGTGCCGTAAAACTCTTAGTTGCCGCCACCCCGATCTCGATTCCTGCTTGGGTATTAATAATCTGATCGACCATTTGTGCTAGGGTACTTTCGGGGCGATTAGTAATACCGATAATCCGGGCTTGATATTTTTTTTCTAATCCTAAACGGCGCTGTTTTTCCGTTTCCAAAGCCGCTAAAGTGTCGGCTGTTTCCCCCGATTGCGTCACCCCGATAGTTAAAGTATTGGGCATCAGGGGCGTGGGTGCATAGCGAAATTCCGAGGCGTACTGTACCCTTGTGGGAATACCTGCCAACTGCTCAATCAAGTATTTACCGACTAAACTAGCGTGCCAACTGGTTCCACAGGCTAAAATCTGAATATGTTCTAAATTATCGTAAATTTCTTCAGAAAAATTAATATTTATCGGGTTGACATTATCCTCATTTTGTGCTGTCCAATGGGGATGCAGATAGGTTCCTAAACAGTCGCGCACCACTCCGGGTTGTTCGTAGATTTCCTTGAGCATGAAGTGACGATAACCCTGTTTTTCTACGGTCGTCGGACTCCAATCGAGGATTCTGGGGCTTTTACGGACTCTTTTCCCTTCAAAATTATAAATTTCTACTCCCAAGGGTGTTAACCGAGCGATTTCGCCATTATCCAGGGACAGCACCGCCCGGGTATGGGGAACCAAAGCACTAACATCGGAGGCACAGAAAAACTCCCCTTGACCGAAACCGATGATTAAAGGGGCGTGTTGCCGCACGACAATCAATTCATCGGGATAATCGGGACTAATCACCCCTAGGGCAAAGGCTCCCTCCAAACGTTCAATTGCCCTTAAAACTGCCTTGAGGAAAGGACTCACCCCCAAGTAGTCTTCATCGGTAGGTTTGGGTAGATAACTGGCGATTAGATGGGGAATAACTTCTGTGTCGGTTTCCGAGTCAAATATACAGCCTTTTTCCTTTAATTCTGTTCTTAATACCTGAAAATTTTCGACAATGCCATTCTGTACCACTGCCACCCGTTGACTATTATCGGTGTGGGGATGGGCATTAGTTTCTACGGGTTTGCCGTGGGTTGCCCAACGGGTGTGACCGATGCCAATTTGGGAGGGATTAACTTCCTGTTCTAATTTTTCCCGCAGATTGTAGAGTTTTCCCTGGGCGCGAACTCGATGTAATTCACCTTCGAGAATTGTGGCAATTCCTGCCGAATCATAACCCCGATATTCTAAACGTTCCAATCCAGCTAGGAGAATATCGATCGCTGTTTGGGTTCCGATATAGCCAACAATTCCGCACATTCTTTCGCTGACCCCATTTAGGCTAAGTCCGATCTATTCTATCGCAAGCGTGACACTTGTTTGCTTAGAGGCCAAAGACGCACTGGTAAGGGCAAAGTTTCCTCTCATCGGAAATTTTGGGTCTGAAACCCCGCCGTTCTAGGTTGGCTTTACGTTAGAATTAAAAGGCCAGTCTCGAAAACCAAGTGGACGGCGCAGCACCTTGAAAACTCGGCTTAGGGGGTTCCGACCAGAAAAGCTTG
>NZ_JADBVE010000188.1:0-31348 GCF_020245285.1 Microcystis sp. M31BS1 | reverse complement strand
GGGGGGATCCCCCTTGATAAGGGGGGTGCCGATAGGCGGGGGGATCCCCCTTGATAAGGGGGGTGCCGATAGGCGGGGGGATCCCCCTTGATAAGGGGGGTTTCTGATAATTTTTAACGCCTACCTACTTAACTTATCGTTTAGGCAACGAAAGCAGCCCGCTTGAATCTGTCTTCCTCTTTGTGTTCTTTGTGCCTTTGTGGTTTATCCCCACAGCCAATCCGACTGTTAAAACCCAGTTATCGAGCGTTTCTCGCCAATCGCCGCTATTTATTGTGATAAGCCGCCTGTAGGTCCCGAATCGAAAACAAAGCTTGAAACTGTATTCCCTGAGATTGGTAAAATTCCGCCCCTCCTTGTTCTCTATCCACCAAAGCAATGATTAAATCTACTTGATAACCCGCATTGCGTAATCTTTCTACCGCTACCATAGCACTTTTCCCCGTTGTCACCACATCTTCGAGGACAACCACCGCAGCCCCGGGGTTTAAAGTCGGCCCCTCGATATAAGCCATAGTACCGTGACCTTTTGCCTCTTTACGGACAATTAAGGCTGGAATAGGGCGATTTTCGTAGGCAGATACCACACTAACAGCACTGACAATCGGATCCGCTCCTAGGGTTAATCCTGCCACCGCTTGGGTATCTGGAGGCAGTAGAGACAGCAATAAACGCCCCACGGCTAAAGCTCCCTCCCCAGTGAGAGTAACTTGTTTGCCGTTGATATAGTAGCTGCTTTTTTGTCCTGAGGACAGGGTGAAATCTCCCTCTCGATAGGCAAGACGGACAAGAGCATCGAGGAGAAATTGATGCAGGGAAGCAGTATCGAGATTCGCTACCGAGGAATTAGCCATATTTTCAGGATTAGGAGTCTGACTGACTCCAAAATTTCGGTTACAATTAAGCCAAAAGTCATTATATATTGACTCGATCGCTAGTATTGATTTCTTTCTCATCCCATTGACGCGATTTTTTAATTAACCCTATCCCTGTGAGGAGATTTTTACCCATGCGCGCTAAGTTTTTACTTCCTCCCCTGTTTTGTTTAACCGGTTTAGTCTGGTTAAGTTCGTCTAATGCGATCGCCCAAAATTCACCCGCCACCAATCCTGCACCGGTAAAAACCCAACAATTGCAACTTGTCCCCTCTCCCGATACGGCGGTGGGATTTAATAATATCCCTGGTTTGTTTAACCGCGCTGTTAATAACAATACGGGTCGTTTCTACGACTATACCAACATTTTAGGACAGTTCAACTCTCTTTTTGGTTGGCGTACTTTTCCCCAAGGTTCCTATTTCGATAATCTGATTACCCGGGATGCCAAATTAACCGAAACTTTATACTATGATGTCATGCAACAGCAACAGTCTGGGCCTTTAATTCGCACCCAAGATTTACCCAATCCCTTCGATACTTCCCTACAGGAAAATCCCAGTTATTTAAGTCCAGGCGGATTTTAATCTACCAATTCAGACTTGAATTGGCTAAGTAGCTGGTTATAATTAAATTAAAAATGGATTTTAGGTTCGATCCCCCCTGCCCCCCTTGATAAGGGGGGTGCCGATCCCCCCTGCCCCCCTTGATAAGGGGGGTGTCTGACAACTTTTAACGCCTACCTACTTCACAATGTAATCGGTCGAGAATCTTCTTTGAAGGTTTCCGAACTGCGGCAAGATACCTTTTTAGGTTCAATCGAAGCTCCCTGAGAAGCTAAACTCTCACCCATTTGGCAATATCAAGGGTTTTGTCATAACGATAGCTCATGCCATCATTGGCAACAATCGTTTGACCTCGACTGGCTTTATTTTTGATGGTACTTAAGCTATAGTTGGTCAGTTTTTGCATTTCTTGATGGGTAAAATTGTCTTGATTGTTTATTTCAGAGACAATTTCTATCGTTTCATCAACGGTTTGCTCATTGTTGGTATGAGTTGCAATCGCTGCTGATGGATGATAGTCTGCCATGCTCATTAAACGCCAAGTAGAATCCTCGGAAAGTTCCAAAACCCTTTGATGATAGTTAAACAAACTTTCTCGATGTCCGACACTAATAAAGGTCTTGCCAGTTTGTTGTAACTGTTTATATAAATGATCTTCATTTTTTAAATCTAAAGCACTGGTGGCTTCATCTAAAATCACAAAATCTGGCTGATTAACGAATAGTCGCGCAAAAGCTAGACGTTGTTGTTCTCCTAAAGATAAAATATTTTCCCAATCCACTTCTTCATCAAAATTTTTGATGCGATTAAGAACATCTTGTAGGTTAACTTCTTGTAAGATTTCTTTTAATTGGGATTCACTCATCTCCGTTGTCGTTTGAGGATAAATTAGCTGTTCGCGCAAGTTTCCTAAAATGATGTAAGGACGTTGGGGTAAAAATAATAAATCTTCTAGGGGAGGTCGCATCAAATTACCTGTCCCTGTATTCCATAACCCAGAAATAGCGCGTAAAAGAGAACTTTTTCCTCGACCACTTGGACCAACAATTAATAAACCTTCCCCTGGTTCAACGGATAGGGATAAATGTTCGACAATCACTTTAGCGGCATCGGGAGTTTGTAAGGTGACATCATCAAAAGCTAGATTGTTATTTTCAATAACTTTAATGGTATTAACAGGGGTTTTTTGTTCGCTTACATCCTCTAACGCTTGGGAGAAATCTTCTAACCGTTCAATATAATTGATAAACTCACCGGAGCGTCCAAATTCATCGACTAACACAGATAAAGCTGTGGAAAAGAAATAGCAACAATAGCTGGCTTGGTTAACTTGTCCAAACTCAATTCTACCACTAATATATAATGGGGAGACAATTAAGAAGGGGAAGATTTGAACAATGGATTCATAGCCGCGGTTAAAAAATTCTTGGTTTCTTTCCCAATTAATTTTTTCAATTATAATTTTAATCACCTGATTGAACTTCCTTTGAATAATATTTAACTCTTTTTCTTCCCCTCTAAAAAATGCAATTGATTCGGCGTGAGTCCGAACATGAGTAATGGCGTATTTATAGGTTCCTTCGGTTTCTAATTGTTGTTTACTGACTTTATTTAATTGTTGAGTAATATAGGTAGCAAGAATATTTCCAATAATCGTATAAACCAAAAGCACTATAGAAATGGTTCTAGAAATTGACCAAAGGATGACAATAAAAACCATCATCTCCATGAGTTTTTCGACGCAGGTTGTTAAAAAGTCCATCGTTGTTCTGGTGATGGGTTGAATTTCTTGGGATAAACGTTGATCTGGATTTTCAATATCTCTTTTAAAATTGATTTGATAATAAGCACGATTTTTAAAATATTTTTGCAAGATACTACTATTGATCCATTGATACCAATCCAGCGCAATTAGTTGTTTAAGAAACTTGGACAATCCTCCGAAAAACGTCATACTACCTAGGGTAATCCCATAAATAATGACAAGATGAGTTAATTTTTCTACATCCCTAGCTTCTGTGAAGGTAATTAAGTCTCTAAAAACAAAACTATTAAACGCATTAAGACCTACTAATCCCACTAATAATAAAAACAATAAAACGAGCATTCCCCAGGAACGAATAATCTGTGAAAAGGCTCTATCCTGGTGTTCTTTAGGATACCAATAAACTTGAATAAATCTTAAAAATTCTTGAAGAGATTGATTGAAAGTTCGGACATCTTCTTTGAGATTTATACTATCTGAGGTTTTTTCAGCAACATTCATAGGATTCTCCTTACTCTAAAATGAGGGACATTAGAACTTTGAATGTCTATCTCTTAAGTTAGACACTAATTCAGCATACCATAAAAATCTGCATTATTATCACAAATTATATTACTACTATTTTCTGGCTTTTTTACAGATCAGGAATGAATATTAACCAGAATTGAATCAGATTCATAATCGTTTGATAATTTTGGCAGGATTACCAGCAACAACAGTAAAAGGTTCTACATCTTTTGTTACAACAGAACCTGCTCCAATAATTGCTCCTTTCCCAATCGTAACTCCTTTAAGAATTCCAACATTAAATCCAATCCAAACATGATCTTCTATCACCACAGGTGCAGATTTTATATCAACATCCTTAGCATCCTTAATCAGATTATTCAAAATGACTACTTCCACAAATTCTTTCTGTCTTAAAATATAATTTAATGAATGAGCATCGGTATCATAAATATTGACATCATCGGAAATCATAACTTCGTTTCCAATTTTGATAGAATTGGCCGATCTAATTCGAGTTCCTTCACCAATATAACAATTTTTACCTATTTCTATTTTTCCACCATGAGCAAATAAAAATAATTCACCCAATATGATGGTATTCTCTCCAATTTGAATTAGACTTTTATCCTCCCTACAGTTTATACACTTTCCGATAAATTTGACGGAACTGTGAAATGTAGCATTGTCGGAAAGTTTTTTATGTTTTTCGATCCGTTCTTGTTCTTCTAAAAATTTTGAAATTAATAAATATAATTTATGTTTTAAGTTAAACATAAGATTGATCTCGTGGAATTCATGATCTGGATTTTTGAATTTAGAGGTGTGATAAAATCGACATTTATTGTGTTAAAAACCCACTTTTAGTAAAATATGCAAAATAAGTTTTTAACAATTTGTGATCAATCGGGGGAAAATTAAAGGCCGTACCCTTTAACCCCATTACCGTATTTTGAGAATCCAACTCGGGGGAATAACCTGCCGATAAATTTTCATCTGAAAAAATATCTAACACCGGAGATAAAGCATTATCTGTATTAATTTTACATTGTTCGGTTAAATGCGATCGCCATTTTTCAAAAGAAACCAACTGCAACGGATAACCCATTTCCCGAACACAATCAAATAAGTCACGATTTAAGGTTGGGTGAGAATTCAACAAATGAAATGCTTTCCCTAAAGAGCTTTCTTGACTGGCTAAATGTACAATTGCACCACTCACATAATCCACAGGAGTGAGGTCTTCTGTACTGTCACCAAAATCAGGAATCATTCCTAATTGAATACACCCTTTAATCAGACGACAAAACAAATCTTCTCTATTACAAATTCCGGTTTTACTATGTCCAATAATTCGAGATGCTCTAAAAATTGTCATCGGAAGTCCCCGCTTTCGAGCTTCCATGATTAATTTTTCAGCGACCCATTTACTTTGAGTATAACCAGCATTGAGTCCATGATTTATACCTAGAAGATCAGATTCTTGAATTAAGTTTCCTTGAGCATAACTGGGGGAAAAAATAGAAATCGTTGAGACAAAATGAACAGGTTTAGTTTTAATTAAGCACGCTAATCTCAAGATTTCTGCTGTTCCTAAAACATTAGTGGGTTTCAGTATTGAATAGGGATAAATGGCATTAACCCAAGCTCCATTATGATAAATCACATCAATTTGATTCCCTAAGTCCAGAAAATCTGGTTCACACATTCCTAAACGCTTTTGGGATAAATCACCAATAACAGGAATAATACGAGAGCTTTTCTGTTCATCCCATAATTGAAAGATTTTTAATTTCTGGTAAATTTTCGCTTGAGCTTGTTCTAAACTTTTGTCTCGAATTAAACAATGAATATTAGCTTCTGTTTTGTCTAATAATTCAGCTAATAAATGAATTCCGAGAAAACCCGTAGCTCCTGTTAGCAAAATATCAGCAGGTTTTTGAGGAAAGGGAGCCACAAGATTCGGCGGTTGAATGGAGGGATCTAAGGTAATTTCGACTTGCCAATCTGGGATTTGATCGCTCTCAATTTCATCAGATAAATTCAAGTCTAAATTAGAGGATAATCCTGCTACCGTCGGTTCTGAAAAAAGATAGTTTAAAGGAATATTAATAGCTAATTGTTCTCGCAGTCGAGAAATCACTTGGGCAGCTTTTAAAGAATGACCACCTAAGTCAAAGAAATTATCGAAAATACTAATTTGCTTTAACCCTAAAACATCTTGCCAAATCTCAGCAACAATTTTTTCCGTAGCTGTTCGGGGTGTAATCATCGTTTTTTGCTCCTGAATTTCGGTGGGTGCGGGTAAAGCGTTACGATCAATTTTCCCACTACTCATTAAGGGCAATTCTTGAAGCTGTACAAAGAAAGCTGGAATCATATAATCTGGTAATTTCTGTTTGAGAAAACTTCGCAATTTTGCAGGATCAATGGATGGAGATTTTGGCACAATATAAGCCACTAATTGTTTATTATTTTTTTGATCTTCTCGAACAATTACCGCCGTCGCTCGGACATCTGGGTATTCAGTTAATACGGCTTCAATTTCGCCAATTTCAATGCGAAACCCTCGAATTTTGACTTGATTATCAATGCGTCCTAAAAACTCTATATTTCCATCGGGTAAATAACGAGCTAAATCTCCAGTTTTGTAGAAACGTTGATATTCTGATGAATTAAAAGCATGAGTAATAAATTTTTCACGGGTTAAATCATCGCGATTGAGATAACCTTTGGCCAAACCTAAACCTCCAATTAACAGTTCTCCTGGTATTCCAATGGGGACTTGTTGCAAATAGCGATCACAAATATAAACCTGTGTATTTGTAATCGGTTTACCAATGGCAACAGAATGAATTTGAGCAATTTTATGAATGAAATTGGGATTAAAAACTGTGCTGGTTATCGTAGCTTCTGTCGGTCCATAGGCATTCAACCAAGTGATATCTTCTCGTTGACTATTTGATAGGATTTTTTGCCATAATATTAATCGCTCTGCTAATACTTCTTCACTTCCTGTAATCACTAAGCGTAGGGTTTCTGGTAAAGTTATTAAAGTTTGAGATAAATCTAATACCCATTCATGCCAATAAGTAGCCGGAAGATTAATTATCGTTAAACGATTGTGCTGAATAAATTGAGTAAAATCAGCTAAAGAAGTGAACATTAATGCAGGACGCATGACTAAAGTTGCACCCGTTAAAAAGGTTGGATAAATTTCTTCAGCAGCTACATCAAAGGTAAAAGAAGCAAATTGTAAAATTCGATCACGACTTGTTAAATCATAGGCTTTAATGATTCCTAAGCTATGATTAACTAAACTTTGATGTTCAATCATAACCCCTTTAGGAGTGCCTGTTGAACCAGAGGTATAAATAATATAAGCTAAATTATTTGGCTGAATAGGGTTAAATAAATTGTTTTGACTTTGACTAGCAATTGAGTTTTCTTCAGTATCCAGACAAACTACTTTTGCTTGATGATTACGTAATAAATTAATCAAGGTATTTTGAGTGATTAATACCGAGACTTGAGCATCATTTAAGATATAGTTTAAACGCTCTTGGGGATAATTGGGAGCTAGAACAAGATAAGCAGCACCCGTTTTAATAATTGCCAAAAAACTGATAATAATAGATACAGATTGTTCTAAACAAATACCCACTAATGATTCAACTTTAACCCCCTTAGATTGGAGATAATGAGCTAATTGATTGGCACGATCATTTAAGTCTTGATAGGTAACTTTTTCCTTGCCCCATTCTATTGCGATCGCAGTTGGAGTTTTTAAAACTTGATGTTCAAATAATTCATGAATACAAACCTTGGGATTTTCAGCAATATTAGTCTGATTCCATTGAGCTAATAACTTTTGTTCTGATAAAGGTAAAATAGGTAATAATTCAATCGATTGTTCAGGATTAACGGCAATTCCTTCTAATAAAGTTTTAAAGTGGGTAATCATGCGCTCAATTGTGTCTTGATTAAACAACGCGCAATTATAATCAAACGATCCAACTAAACCCTCAGTCGTTTCTTGCATGGCTAAGGTTAAATCAAATTGAGCAATTAAAGCATTCATCGGAACGGGAGTTAATTTTAAATCCGCCATCGAAAAATGATTAATGTGCAGCATATCTTCCCAAGAAAACATCACTTGGAATAAAGGACTATAACTTATATTTCGTTCAGGATTTACCGCTTCTACCACCTTTTCTAAGGGTAAATCTTGATATTCATAAGCTTCTAAAACCACTTGTTTAACTTGATTTAATAAAGCTTGAAATGAGAGATTTTCTTTAAACTGAGTGCGAATGGGTAAGGTATTAACAAAGCAACCAATTAAGGGTTCAATTTCAGGAAAATGTCGATTGCCACTGGGAATCCCAATCACAATATCTTCTTGACGGCTATAGCGATATAATAAAACATTAAACGCCGTTAAAAGCGTCATATTCAAAGTAGCGGTTGACGTTTGGCTAATATTTTTCAGGTGTTGGCTTAATTCTGGACTTAGTTTAAATGTACAATTATTGCCTTTAAACGTTTGTATGGGAGGACGAGGATGATCAGTGGGAATTTCTAATAAGGGTGGAATTCCGGTTAATTGTTGTTGCCAATAATTAACTTCCTGGGTGAGTTTATCTCCTTGTAACTGTTGTCTTTGCCAAACGGCAAAATCACCATATTGAATAGGTAAATCGGGTAAAGGATTAGATTGTTTTTGTAAAAAAGCTTCATATAAATGAGAAAGTTCTTGTAGTAAAACTTTCATTGACCAGCCATCAAAAATAGAATGGTGTAAACTCAAAAATAAAAGATAAGAGTCAGCTTTTAATTTAACCAAAAAAGTCCGCATTAAAGGAGCTTGGGTTAAGTCAAAGGGAGTATAAATTTCTTGTTCGGTTAATCGCTCTAATTCTTGGGTTTGTTCCGCAGAAGATAAAGACTGTAAATCCACTAAAGGCAAATTTAACTGAATTTTCGGTTTAATAATTTGTCGGGGAATTTCGTCAACTTCTTGAAAACAGGTCTGCAACACTTCATGACGTTGCCTAATAGTTTCTAAAGCTTTTCTAAAGATATCAATATCCAAATTGCCGTCAATTTGAAAGCGAAACGGCATATTATAGGTATAGCCTTGAGCTTCTAATTGGTACAAAAACCAAAGTCGTTCTTGAGAAAAAGAAAGCGGTACAAGTTGAGATGGATTCCTAGTAGGTATCGTATTTGTTTTTACACCGATTCCTTTTTTTTGTAGTAACAGCTTGAGTAATTTCTGTTTGTCTTGAGAGTTATGGTTCATTTTTGACATGGGTTAAATAGGATTAATTTAGTGAAGGTTGGTTTGATGGATACAAATCAACCTAAAAATTGTGGCTCTTCGGTTTGTGTTATGCAATGAACGGGAGTTATAAGGGATGGAACCCTTATATAGAAAGGCATTTAGCGATTTTTGTTAATTGTTTTTTTTCTAGAGCGAACTAATCAATTAAGTCTCTTGCCAGATAAGGATTTAGTCGATTTATGCCCCCCTATCGAACCATACCAAGTAACGAAGAACCAAAATTGTTTAATTATTGATGCTAAATAGCGGTATAACCTCCATCTACCATTAAAATTGCTCCAGTGACATAAGAGGAAGCTTCAGACGCTAAAAACACGACAGGGCCAATTAACTCTTCTAAATCTCCGGTTCGTTTCATGGGAATTCTAGTATATAATTCGTCCATTTCATTGGAAGTTGAACGTAAACCTTCTGTTCCTTCCATCATATTATTCATATACCCCGGTGCAAAAGCATTGACTCGAATTTTGTGACTAGCTAATTCGACCGCTAGGGATTTTACTAATTGATTGACCCCACCTTTTGCGGCGCTATATGCTCCTGAAGATTTGGGAACAGCAACGAAAGCACAGATAGAAGAATTCATAATAATTGATCCCTTTGTTCCTTGTTTGATCATTTGTTTGGTTGCGAGTTGAGCGCAATTAAAATAACCTTTTAAGTCAACATTAATAACCTGATCCCATTCAAATTCCTCTAATTCATCAGTGTTTTTGAGAATTTCAACCCCTGCATTACAGACCATAATATCGAGTTGACCATAATGAGCAACCGCCTGGTTAATTAAATTCTGACAAGCTTGACGTTGACGAACATCGGTCTTAATTGCGATGGCCTCACCTCCTGCTTCTTGAATCAGTTGAACCGTTTGTTCAGCACCAACTTGATTAATATCACCAATTACCACCTTAGCTCCAGCTTGTGCTAACCCTTGCGCTAATACCCGACCAATTCCTCGGGCAGCACCCGTGATAATTGCAACTTTACCTGTTAAATCAAAGAGATGATTTGTCATTTTTTTCCTTCAGTTTAAATCAATGTCCATTATAGAAATATTAAGTCATTTAGGTTCAGCTTTGAGATAATAAAGCTTGAACTTCTTCTGGTGAAAGTTGGGAAATTTCTTGAACTGTTACGGCAATTTCATTTAGTAACCCTTCATTCCCCACTAATTCAATCATGACTTGAGTTAATTGGCTGATAGTTGAGTGATTAAAAAGTTGACGCACAGAAACTTCAATTTCTAAGGTTTGACGGATTTTACTAATCAGTTGAATTGCTTTTAAAGAATGCCCACCTAACAGAAAGAAATCGTCTTCAATCCCAACTCGTTCGACTTCTAAAATTTCTGCCCAAATTCCTGCTAAAACTTCTTCAATTGCAGTTCGAGGAGCGACATAATTTTGAGTTAACGATAAGGGGTTTTTATCGGGTATTGGTAAGACTTTTCGATTAACTTTACCGTTAGGACTGAGTTGAAAAGATTCCATCACAACAAAAGCAGAGGGAATCATATAATCGGGTAGCCAGTTTTCAAGGAAATGACGTAATTCAACTTGGTTTACGGTTTCACCTGAACGGGGAATAAAATAAGCGGCTAAATATTTTTCTCTAGCTGTTTCTCCCTGAACTGTAGCAATGGCTTGGGCAATTTGAGGATGTTGATTTAAAATAGTTTCTACTTCCCCTAATTCAATTCTATAACCTCTAACTTTCACCACATCATCAATTCTTCCTAAATATTCAATGTCTCCATTGGGTAAATAACGAGCTAAATCTCCAGTTTTATACAACAATGAATTATCGCTAAAGGGATTAGGAATAAATTTTTCTTGGGTTAATTGGGGATTATTGAAATAACCCCGCGCTAAACCGCCACCCGCAACATATAGCTCCCCAGTCACTCCGATAGGTACGGGTTGAAGATGGGAATTTAAAATATAAACTTGCACATTAATCGCGGGTTTACCAATGGGAATATACTTCGGCCAAAGCTCAGGATTAGGGTCAAAGGTATAACTGGTAACGATATCTGCTTCTGTGGGTCCATAATAATTGTAAAGGGTACAATGTTCGAGTTTTTTGAATGTAGAAATCATCGTTGGAGTAATTTGTAATTGCTCTCCAGCTGAAATAATTTCACGCAAGTTAGCAAATAAGTAGGTTTCCTCACTATAGGTTTCAATTAATTGTTGTAACAAAGTAACGGGCAAAATCGCTTTATGAATGGGTTTATTTGCTAACAATTGACTTAATTTAGCCAGGTCTAAGCGAGAATCTTCTGGAACAATAAATAAGCTTCCCCCTAAACACAAAGCGGCAAAGATTTCGTGATAGCTGACATCGAAATTAAAGGGAGCAAATTGTAAGAAATTCCTTTCGGATGACGTTTTTAATTGATGATGCTCAATAATATTCGTTAAGGATTGATGCAGGATCATAATCCCTTTAGGTACACCCGTAGATCCTGAACTATAAATAATATAAGCCAAATCCTTTAAACTAACGGGGTTGCCGGGATTATTCTTGGGTTCTAAGGCAATTTCTGAACCTTGTTCATCCAATAAAATCCGTTGAGAAATGGTTTCACTGTTTAAGAGTAATTGACAATTTTTTTCGGTTAAGAGGGTTTTAAGTTGGGTATCTTGCAGGATGTAAGAAAGTCTTTCTTGAGGATAGGTTGGGTCTAGGGGAACACAAACGCCGCCTACTTTTAACACTGCTAAAACGGCAATCACCATATTAACAGACCTTTCTAAACAAATCCCCACTAAAGATTGAGAACTAACCCCAATTTTTTGTAAATAATGAGCCAGTTGATTAGCAGATTTATTCAGTTCTTGGTAGGTTAATTGTTGCTCTTGAAAAACAACGGCAATGGCTGAAGGAGTTTTGAGAGTTTGTTGCTCAAATAATTGATGAACGCAGTGTTTTAGAGGCTTTTGGGGTGCAGTTTGATTCCATTCAATTAATAATAATTGACGTTCACCTTCCGTTAATAAAGGTAAGTCTTGAATCCGACGATGGGGATTAATGGCGATTCCTTCTAATAAGGTTTTAAAATGACCTAACATCCTTTCAATGGTGTCATTTTCAAATCGTTCTTGAGGATAAATAATTTTAATACTTAAGGCTTCTCCAGGGGTGACAATCACCGTTAAGGGGTAATCAGCATTGCCATAATCTTGCATTTCACCGACTTGTAAACCGCCTAAATTCTCACTATCATTGTCGCTAAAGGGTAAATTTTCAAAGACAACAAAACTTTCAAAAACTGAATGAGGAGCAGGAATTTCACTCCATTTTTGAATATCAATTAGAGAACTATAACTATATTGCTCTCGTTCTAAATGCTCTTGTTGTAATTGTTGAAACCAAGTTAATAATTCAAGTTGAGGCTCAATTTGGATGCGAACGGGTAAGGTATTTAAAAACATCCCCACCATCGATTCAATCCCTGTAAAATTGGGCGGTCGTCCCGAAACTGTTGCCCCAAATACAATATCAGATTCACTACTATAATGATGTAATAATAAAGCCCAAGCTCCTTGAATTAGGGTAGAAAGAGTAAGGCGATGTTCTTGGGCGAGTAATTTCAGACGACTGGTAATTTCTGGAGAAAGTTTTGATTTTTGATCAAGATAATTTTTACTTTGAGTAACAAGAGGATTTAACGGTTTATCAACTACTAATGGGGTCGGAGAGGTAAAACCTTGAAGATTTTGTCGCCAAAAGCGTTCGGACTGAGTTTGATCTTGCTGTTGTACCCAATTAATATAGTCTTGGTAAGGGCGAGGTGTCGGTAAATTGACGGGTTGATGGTTGATGAGTCCAGCGTAAAACTCGAAAACTTCTTTCAACAGAATTGCTGTTGACCAACCATCTAATAAAATATGATGCCCAGTATTAATAAATTCATATTTTTGATCTTCGACTTGAATTAAATGACATCGAAGTAAGGGGATTTTATCTAATTCAAAATATTGCTCTTTATCAGAGGTTAACAATTCCTGAAATTTAGTTTCTTGTTCGGCGGGAGAATGCGATCGCCAATCTTGATTAAACCAAGGCAAAGTGACATTTTTTCTAACTATTTGTAAAGGCTGTTTGGTTTTTTTCCAAGCAAAACAAGTCCGTAAAATACTATGTCTATCTACTACTCTTTGCCAAGCTTGTTGGAAAGCATTAATATCTAAATTGCCTTGCAATGTGATTTGAATTTGTGATAAATACGTCTTTGATTCTGGATTATATAAAGAATGAAACAGCATCCCCTGCTGCATGGGAGAAAGGGGATAAATGGATTCAATATCTTTTTTACTAACCTTAGATTGTTGAGGTGTTACCATTATTTTTTCCAATAGATTAAATAAAAATGTGCGTGAGTTTCTTTAATCAAACTTAGAACAAATTACCTTTAAGGCTCTTCTAGGTTCTGTGTGATAAGTTTAACTTACATAGTATCGTTCGATCTTTGTGTCCTCTGTGTCTCTGTGGTTCCTTCCACCCCCTCGCTAGTAGGATTAATTTTATCCCAAATTTTGGCAACAATTTCTGTGTTTAAATTATGAACATGATACACCGCTTTTTCTGGAGAAGTTTTTTTAATAGCAAGATAAGGATTAGCAGAACCAACTTTATCCATTTGATAAACTAGGATCACCGAAGGTTGTTGAAGCTCCTGTTTAAATTTGCGTTGCAGCCTCCAAATATTAAAATTATTAATAATACTGGAAAAAATGGGAAAGTTACGAGTATCTTTAGTCGGATAGTAGGGAACAAATTTGTCTAACATTTGAGATTTAGATTGGCTATTCATGAACCTTGTGGTTGTGGATTTTTACTTGATGGATAAGTTTAAAATGCTGACGAGGATAAACCCCCATCGAGGGGAATAGTAATTCCCGTTATATAACTCGCACATTCTGAAGCTAAAAATACAACGAGATTAGCAAATTCTTCAGTTGTACCAATTCGATTCATGGGAATTGTTTTTAGAATTCTTTCTCGGATTAAATCTGGGGTAGTTCCCTCCTTTTTGGCATAAATTTCTAAATATTCTCGATGTCTAGGGGTGTCAATAACGCCGGGGTTAACACTATTAATTAAAACATTATAGGGGGCGGTTTGTCTAGCTACTGATTTGGTAAAATTCATTAAAGCTGCATTGACAACACCAGATTTAACTAAACGAGGGGATGGCTCTTTTCCCGATGTGCCAATGATATTAACAATTCTTCCCCAATGTTGTTTTTTCATAATTGGTAATACTAAATTGGTTAAGCGAATATAACCCATTAATTTTCCTTGAAAAACGTTTAACCAATCTTCATCAGAAAGGTTTTCAATTAAATTTTCAGCAAAGTTAGCTCCTTCAGAATTATTGACTAAAATGTCAATTTTGCCATATTGATTTAAAGAGTCCTGTATTAATTGTTCAGAATCTTGAGCTTGATGGACATCAGCCACTAAACGCAGAATTTGTTGGGCAGGATAAGCTTGAGCCAGAGATTGATAAGCTTGTTCTAAGCGTTGGGAATTGCGACCACAAATAATTAAGTGACAGCCTTCTTCTGCCAATTTTTCAGCAATGGTAAACCCAATTCCCGCACTACTTCCCGTAATCAAAGCCACTTTATCTTTTAATCCTAAATCCATAAACTTTCTCCTAGCATTTTGTGGTTAAACTTAAAATTCTAAAACAAACTAAATTAAAATTTTAATCAAATTAATATCTTGATTCGATGAATTATATCCTTTTTTTAAAACTTTTGAAGGAGCATAATAAATTTGACCATATTCTAAATACTGTTCTTCATTTTCTATAAAAATTTCTAATTTTCCATTCAAAATAAATCCGATTTCTTCTTGCTCACCTTGATGTGGGGGAATGGAATAACCAGAAGGTATTTTCATCATCACGATTTCAAACCAAGAACCCTTAGCCGATTGACAAGGTAAATGATTGATTTTATCTTGGTTGTTTGATAGGGTTAATACAACGTCTTCTGAAGGTAAAGCAGAGGTAATCCGTTTAAGATCAAATCCAATCATCGGTTCGGACAAGGGATTAACAAAACCATGGGAAACATTAGCATCGGCGACATGAATATCTTGTAAAGCTCTCAAGGGTTTAATCACATCTTTAATATACAGTTCCAGTTCTCCTGAGAGTACCATGCCAATTTGACTTTCAGGATGTTGGTGGGATTCAAGTTTAGCATTAGGAGCTACAACGGATAATTGAAAAATGGTATCTTGGCATTGAAAAACCTCTAATTCTACATGATGATTGAGTTTAATAGGTTTGGGAATTGGGAAAAATTCAGACATGATTTTAGGGGACAAGTTCAAAATGAAATTGAGAGGTTAAATTTCAATTATTTTTATGTGATGAAGACAACTATTTTCATCGGATAGGTAACTTTTTTAGGTATGCACAGGTAAATAAATACCTTGAATCATGGTGTTTTCCTTTTTGTGAAATAAAGACCAACTCATCTCAATTTTACCATATTGTGAAATAAATTCTAAATCATGTTCTCGGAGGGCATTTTCATTGGTAATGGCTAAATCTGCCAACCCCTGTTTAACTTGAATAGCGGCAACACTGGTAGAATTAACCAATGTGATTTTAATATTGTTTTGATTCAGGTCGCCAGGTAATAGATAGGGAAGTAAAGGAAGAGGAGCGGGATGAGTAACCAGGGTACAATTTTCTAAAACGATTTCTTCATTTTTTCGCTTGGCTAATCCGTAAACGGGTGTGGGATAGGTGAAGATAAAACCTAGTTTAAAACTCGGTTCCATATAGAAATCATTAATTTTTTCATAGGCATGGGGTACTAACGCCAAATCTATCTGATTGTCGAGTAAAGATTCCTTTAAATCTGTAAAGCTATCAAATAAATGACTACTAACCGAAATCTGTTGTAATTTCCATTGAGAAATTAGATAATTTAAGGTTTGTTCGCTGCTGGTTTCTTTTGGTCCCAAAGTGCCAACGCTTAAAGTTTTGACATCAAGCTGGGGATAATACAATTCCATTGAAAACTTTAACATGGTTTTAAGGCTCCTGAATGTTTAAGGGCGGATAAATTAGGATTTCCGGTACAAAATAAAACAATTTCAAGTTCAGCAATTAAAAATTTTACTAACTCATCAACGGCGGCTTCTGATTCAATCGCTCCTACCAGAAACGGTCGAGCTAACCCTCCTAAATCGGCTCCTAGAGCGATAGATTTGGCAATATCTAAGCCATTTTTTAAGCCACCAGAAGCAATTAAAGGAATGGTTGAATTCATAGACCGAATGGCAGTAATACATTCAGCCGTAGGCAAACCCCAATCGGCAAAAACTTGTCCGAGATGCCTTTGTCTGTTGTCTTTGGCTCTTTGGCTTTCGACTTTGGCCCAGGACGTGCCTCCGGCCCCCGCCACATCAATCGCGGCGACTCCGGCTTCAATTAATTGTTTGGCCATCACCGCAGAGACGCCATTTCCGACTTCTTTGGCGATGACGGGAACGGGCAATTGAGCGCAAATTTGCTGAATTTTAGCGAGTAACCCTTTAAAATTAGAATCGCCTCCCGATTGCACCCATTCTTGTAAAGGATTGAGATGCAGAATTAAGGCATCAGCTTCTAATAATTCCACCAATTTTAAACAGTCTTCTAAACCGCAGCCGTAATTTAACTGTACAGCCCCTAAATTCGCTAACAGGAGAATATCTGGCGCCAGAGAACGGACTGCAAAGGTCGGCGCTAATTCCGGTTGTTCGAGTGCAATGCGTTGAGAACCCACCCCCATCGCTAAACCATAACGTTGAGCGACCGTTGCCAATCGAGTATTGACTAAATGAGCTAATTCTGTTCCTCCGGTCATGGAAGAGATGAGAATTGGAGCTTTTAAAGATTTCCCCAAAAAGGTTGTCCCCAGTTCAATATCGCTACGGTCAAGTTCAGGAAGACAACAATGGGTAAAACGATATTTTTCTAAACCGCTTGTAAGTTGTTGAAATTCTACATCTTCTTCGATACAAACTCGCAGATGTTCGCTTTTACGATTTTCAATTTCACTGGGAAGATTAGGTGATGGCATAGTTGTTATCAAGCAGGAGGGTTAAACATTAAATTGAGTTTAAAAATCGAGTTCTGAAAGCAGTTCATCTAGTTCTACCTGATTAAGATCCGCATCGGGAAAATCCGATGGAGTATAGCCTCCTTCTGCTGATAAACAATGGTTAATCAGGCTTTCTAAAGAATCTCGATAAGCAGCAGCTAAATTTTTGATCGTTGTTTGATGATGAAAATTCTCACTATATTGCCATTCTATATCAAGTTGCCCATCAACCACAATTCCATGAATCGCAATTAAATGGGAACGTTGTCCCAAAGGACTATGAATGGAACCACTGGACTCTTGAGATAATTTCCAGCCTATCTCGCCGATTTGATGGCTGGTAAATTGACCTAAATAATTAAAGCTGACTTGAGCTTTTGGATAGTTTTTTAACGGGGATTGAATTGTTAAATCTGAGTTGAGATAATATCCAATTCCATAATCAAATCCTCGATTCGGAATTTGTCGTAATTGCTCTTTAATGGACTTGAGACACTCCCCCGGATGGTGAAGATTTTCTAAGGTCAAAAAGACGGGGAAAATACTGGTAAACCAACCCACAGTTCGAGATAAATTCACGGATTCAATTACATTTTCTCTTCCATGACCTTCCATGTCAAGCAAAAGCTTATAACTTCCTGTCCAACGGCCAAAAGCTTGGACTAAAGCGGTCAATAAAATATCATTAATTTGGGTGTTATAAGCTTGCGGAACCTCCTGTAATAGTAAGCGGGTTTGTTCTTCGGTTAAGGTGAAAGAGACCGTTTTTGCATGGGCAACAATGTTGGACTGAGCTTCACCTTGACGGTCCAAAGGAAGAGGAAAAATTGAGGGAAAATCACGGTTTAGCCAATACTTGAATTGAGCGTAAAACTCTGGGGTTTTAGCATAGTTTTGCAGTTCCTCAGCCCAAGTTTTAAAAGAACTGGTTTTAGCAGGAAGTTGCAGAGGCTTTTGGTTTTCTAATTGCTGGTAAATAGTGACGAAATCTTCGAGGATAATCCGCCAAGAAATTCCATCTACTGCTAAATGATGAATGATAATTAACATTTTTCCCCTCTCAACCAAGGCGAAGAAAACCACCGCTATTAAGGGTCCTTCCCCTAAATTGAGTACCCGTTGTTGAACCTCAGAAATTTCTGCCATCTTGGTCAATTGTTCATGGCAAGATAGATGGGATAAATCCACCTTTTCAAAAGCAAAATTATTGCAATTATCGCTGTGATTTTGTTGCCATTGTTCCCCTTTTTGAACAAAGCGTAACCGCAAAGCATCATGGTGATAGAGTAATTGAGAAATAGTTTGTTTTAATAAATCTGGTTGTAGATTATTGGGAACTTCTAACAAGATAGATTGATTAAAGTGATGACGTTCGGGCCAGTTTTGTTCAAAAAACCATTTTTGAATTGGAGTTAACGGAACGTGACCAATCACTAAATCCTGTGTGGTTTGATTAACCGAAACTCGCTCCGCTATGAGTGCTAATTGAGCGATAGTTTGATGACTAAATAACTGTTTAGGAGTAATTTGTAATCCCGCTTGATTCGCTTGAGCAATGATTTGAATGGCTAATATAGAATCTCCTCCCAACTCAAAAAAGTTATCGTTAATACTAATAGTTTTAAGTCCTAAAACCCTTTGCCAAATTGCAGCGAGAATGCGTTCTGTTTCTGTACCTGGGCTAAAATTGATGGCAGCTTCATCCTCTAATTCTAGTGCAGGTTGTGGGAGAGCGCGACGTTCAATTTTACCATTAGGGGTTAGGGGAAAAGCGTCTAACAAAACGAAGAAAGCAGGAACCATATATTGAGGTAACTTTTCTTGCAAAAATAGACGCAATTGAGAAACAGTTAAGTTTTGAGAGGCAATCACATAAGCACATAAACGCTTAACACCGGGTTGATCTTCTCTGGCAATAATAATCGCTTCTTTAACTTGGGGATGTTGATTGAGAATGGTTTCAATTTCCCCTAATTCAATTCTAAAACCTCTAATCTTAACTTGATGATCAATACGTCCAATAAATTCAATTTGTCCGTCGTTTCCATAACGAACTAAATCACCGGTTTTGTAAAGGCGATCACTATTTTTTTGACTCAAAGGATGAGCAATAAATTTAGCATCCGTTAAGTCTGGACGGTTGAGATAGCCTCGTGCTAATCCTGACCCCCCAATATATAATTCCCCTGGAATTCCAATGGGTACAGGTTGTTGATATTGATCTAAAATATAGACCTGAGTATTGCTAATGGGGCGACCAATAGGCGGTGCTTTTTCGGTTAATAAATCTGGTGTTATTTTAACAGATGTGGTAACAACAGTATTTTCAGTTGGACCATAGTTGTTGACTAATGTAAAGGGAATAGAGGTAGGGGGAAAATCATTGAGTTTATCTCCTCCAGTTAACATTAATCTTAATGAACGATTGGGAGACCAATCTAGGGGAATTAGGGTTTCTGCAAGAGGAGTGGGTAAGAAAGAAACGGTGATTTTTTGGGCAATTAACCACTCTTGCAGTTGTTTCGGTGATGTTAGCAAATCTGGGGGAACAATCGCCACACACGCCCCGGCTGTTAAATAAGGCCAAATTTCCCAAATTGAAGCATCAAAGGCAATTCCAGCTAATTGAGTGACTCGATCAATTGTTGTAATATTAAAAGCGTTTTGATGCCAAGAAACTAGGTTTAATAAACTTTGATGTTGAATTAAAACTCCCTTTGGTTTTCCGGTAGAACCAGAGGTATAAATGACATAAGCTAAATTCTCAGATGTCATCGAATGGAGAGGATTGTCTTGCGGATGATGATCAAGAATTTTTCCATCCTGATCTAAACAAAATATTGTTCCTAAATAGTTGGGTAAAGTGTGAACTAAGTTTTCCTGAGTTAATAACACCGATACGGCAGAATCTTCTAACATATAAGCTAGACGTTCTGATGGATAGTTCGGATCTAAAGGAACATAAGCTGCACCCGCTTTAAGAATACCTAAAAGTCCAATGATCATCAAAGCAGAACGCTCGATACAGATTCCTACTAAGTCCTCGGTTTTAACGCCTAAGTTTTGCAAATAATAAGCGAGTTGATTGGCTTTTTGATTTAACTGTTCATAGGTGAGGGATTTTTCTCTATCGATGACCGCTATAGCATCAGGTGTTTTAACAACCTGTTCTTCAAATAACTGATGAATACATAGATTTTGAGGATAGTCTTGTTGAGTTTGATTCCATTCTACTAATAATTGCTGTTTTTCTGATTCAGTTAGTAAAGGTAATTCCCCGACGGTTTGCTGAGGATTGGCTACAATTCCTTTTAATAAAGTTTGGAAATGACCCACCATGCGGGTAATTCTTTCAGGGGTAAATAGGTCGCTATCATATTCCCAAAACCCTTCTAAATAAGCTCCTTTTTCGGTTTCGATTTCTTCTAAAACTAAGCTGAGATCAAATTTAATTCTCTGGTTTTCAACGGCTAAATATTGAGCTTTTAAATCAGGTAATTCTAAAGCATTGAGGGGGGCATTTTGCATCGCAAACATGACCTGAAATAAGGGATTATAACTTAAACTTCGTTCGATTTCTAACCCATCAACCACTTGCTCAAAGGGGACATCTTGATTAGCATACGCTTCTAAAACAACATTGCGAGCTTGCTGTAATAATCCCGAAAAAGTCGGATTTCCTTCTAGGGAATTCCGCAGCACTAAAGTATTGACAAAAAAACCAATCAAAGGTTCAATTTCTTGTCGGTTGCGGTTGGCGGTGGGTGTCCCAATTAAAATATCATCTTGACCACTATAACGGAAGAGTAAAGTGTTTAAAGCAGCCAGTAAGGTCATAAATAAAGTCACCCCCGACTTTTGGCTCAAAAGTTTCAGTTTTTCTGTGAGTTCTGAGTCAATTTGAAACGAGATACTATGACCTCGAAAATTGGGAGTAGCTGGACGGGGTTTATCGGTTGGAAGTTCTAATAAAGGAGGAGCATCCGTTAATTGTTTTTTCCAATAATTTAACTGATTTTCTAAGATTTCACCTTGTAACCATTGTCTTTGCCATACCGCAAAATCCGCATATTGTATGGCTAATTCGGGTAAATCTACGGTTGAATTAGATAAAAATGCTTGATAAAATTCAGATAATTCTTTAAATAAAATGCCTTTTGACCAACCATCGATAATAATATGATGGAAAACGTTAACTAAAATATAATTTTCATATCCCAGATCAAACAGAGTACATCGTAATAGGGGAGCTTGAGTTAAATCAAAGGGTTTTTGTAGTTCTTCAATAATCTGTTTATCAATTTGGTCTTGGGAAATATCTTTTAAATTAACAACTAATAATTTAATCTTCAGAGATGGAGCAATTTTTTGAATAGGTTTTCCTTCAACCATTGGAAAGGTTGTCCGTAAGCTCTCATGGCGTTGAATAATAGCATTAATCGTTTGCTCTAAAATATCAATGTTTAAGCGTCCCGTTAAACGGATGGTTAGAGCTTCATTATAAGCCGAATTTTGCTGATACATCTGATAGAGAAACCACATTCTCTGTTGAGCAAAAGATAGGGGTAAATCTTCAGTTCTGGCAACGGTATTAATGACCGATTCAAGGGTTTTAGACGGTGTTGTTGCGCTTCTTAAAAAAGTGAGAATTTCTGGTTTTCTTGTGCCGATTTCTTGCTTAATTTCTGGTGTCATCGCTCCCTGGGGAGCTTGATATTTTAACTTTTCTTCCTCAAGCCAAAGCTTGATGTCTAAACTATTTAAGTAAGATAAAAATTCTGCGACTTTCATTAATAGTATCCTTTTCCCTAATTGATGTTCTGGTATTTTTGGAATGGGGGGGGTGATGTTTGGCAGGGTTCACTAGCTCAAGCTAGAGCTACTGTTAGAGATATAATCAACGTTTTTCATAAATTTAAGTACCCTCAAAGACTAAACAATATAGACCAAACAAAAATTATCAATGGTGGAGAGTCGGTGGTTATTGTTAAAATCAGTTGCCCTGGGAGCAACCGCTTACATACTCCATAAAAAGACTGTTTGGCTATTCATAGCATATTCTGGATGATAAATTTTAGTGATGGATACAATTTTTTACATTTTTTCCGAAAATGGCTCTGAAAAGTTTAAATTTTAGTTAAGCTATTTTCATAATTCTCCTTCTTCATAATTTTCTGAGGCTGCTGCCATAACTTTACCACTTTTGGATACACTGTGACTATTTTTGGCTACATTAAGCACCTCAATCGTTTGAGTTAAACTGGCAACGGTTGGATATTCTAACAAACTGTGCAACGACAATTGTACCGAGAAAACATCGCGTAAACGAGAAATAACTTGACTCGCCAGTAAAGAATGTCCTCCTAGTTCAAAGAAATTGTCATGAATTCCAATTTGAGATAGATTTAAAACCTTTTGCCAAATGTTAGCAACTTGACGTTCAGCTTCCGTTCTGGGTGCTATCAATTCGTTATTTTCTTTGCCTTGGAGTTCCTTGAGTAATTGCCGCTTATCAATGTCTCCATTATCCTTAATAGGGAGGGATTGTCGCAGAACCAGGGGACATTGATAGGACGTTCCAAATCGATCTTTTAGACTAACATGATTAGGTAGATTGACCGATTGAACTGTAGATTTACGGGTGTAATAAGCCGTTAACTTTTGGCATCCTTCAGATCCAGATGTGAAACGATTAATCTTGCTATTACTCCCATCTAAACCGATCATTAATTGTCTTTGGTTGTGATATAAACTCGTTAGAAATGAGTCTAAACCTTGCCGCACCGTCATATCATAATACCCTTGAGTTCGGGTTATGTATTGCATCTGATAACCTTGGCTCATCCCGGTTTCTTGCCAAGTTGTCCAACTATAACAATAACTAGGGAACAAATTCTTAGATTTTTGATAGCTGTTCAAAGATTCAAGGAAACTATTAGCCGCCGCATAGGAACCCAAAGCCGCTCCTCCAAAAAAACTAGCCAAGGAAGAAAAACTAATAAAAACTCCTTGAGATTCTTTGAGAAGTTGATGTAAAACCCAAGTTCCTATTACTTTAGGGTGAAGAATTGTCGATAAACCCTCTTGAGTTTCGTCCAGAAGTAAACAATCTTTGTAAATTCCAGCCAGATGAATCACCCCATTAAGTTCTCCTTGCCATTGTTTTTTCACCTGTTCTACCGTCTGTTTAACTTGAGGCAAATTAGCCACATCTACCGCTTGGTAAATTACTTCTCCTCCAAGATTTTCTAAAGCTTGGAGATTTTTGATTTTTAAGGATAATTGATCTTCGACTTTAAGGTACTCACTCCAAAGGTGTTTTTCTGGTAAAGGTGTTTTTCCAATTAACAGTAAACGAGCTTGATAATTTTTGAGCAAATACTGAGCAATTTGTATGCCAATCCCTCCTAGTCCTCCGGTAATCAGATAAATTCCCCCTGATTTAAAGGGTAATTCCTGTTGGGGGTGTTGAAGTAAATTGACTTTTTCCAAACCTGCAATTAAACGTTTCCCGTTGCGATAGGCAATTTCTCTTTCCTTGGATAAAACCGATAGTTCTTGCTGCAGATAACTGAGATTAATTTCGGTTTGATCCAGAGGTAAATCAACATGACGAGTATTTAACCAAGGAAGTTCTTGAGCTAAAGTTTTTATCAGTCCTAAAACTGGAGATTTTTCATAGGCAATTTCATCGGTGTCTATGACAAGTTGACTATAACTAGAAACAAATAGCAATTGAATTTTTGATTTAAAATCATGAATTTTAGCTAAAGCTTGAACTAGGAATAATAAATCATAAACTCCTCGCTCTTGTGCTTTTTCTAACTGTTCAATTGTTGAAATTTCTCCCTGATAGTCTTGATAAGTCCCCAGATGAATAATATTGCTAAGGATAATTTTTCGCTCGGATAAAGATGACATTAACTGTTGATAATGATTAGCTGTCCCGGGTCTGAGGGTATAGCAATTTTGACTGATTTGAGAAAATTCTTGCGCTGCTAAAACCGTGATACAGGGTAAGTTTTGACTTTCGATTTTTTCTGCTAAAGATGCTCCTAAACCCAAGCAATCCAGAAAAATTAAAGTACAACACTTGGAAAGTTCTGGTTTTAAGTTAACTGGAGATCGAGGTTTCCAAACTTTCTGGTAAAACCAATCAGGAAGGGTTTGAGCATTTTCTAACAAAATATCTATTTCTTTTAAAATAGAATTGAATTCTCCGTTTGCAAACCGTTTTGTTAATTGCGATCGCTGAATTTTACCAATGGAAGTTTTAGGAATCTCCATTTTATTTAAGGGTATTAAATATTCAGGATTAACGCCAAAACTGTTAATTACTTTTCGTCTAATCTTTTTCAGAAGTTCCGCTAGATGCTGGTGGTCAAAGGTTTCTGCACTAAAAAATAAAGCTAATTGATCGGTACTATTCCTAGAATCATAAACAGCACAAGCGGCGGTGTAGGACACTTCTACTTCTTCAATAGTTTCCACTACAGTTTCAATTTCATGGCTATAATAATTGACTCCATTAATAATAATGGTTTCTTTACTTCTTCCAGTAATAACTAAATGACCGTTACTAATAAATGCTAAATCTCCTGTCTTAAACCAGCCATCTTTTAAGAAAGCGTCTTGATTCGCTTCTGGGTTTTTATAATACCCCGGTGAAACTGCATCTCCTTTAACTTGTAAATGACCAATGGTTTCTTCTGGTAATAGGGAATTATCAGCATTAACAATTCTAATCGATATCCCCGGAATGGGTAATCCTAAATCCGTAAAGGTTGCACCATTGGGATGTTCAGGATGGACTCGTTTTAGGGAAGAATTCAAGGAGGATTTATCAACCGTATGAAAGAGTAATGGCTGTTGATCCGTCGGCTGATAATAGGTAATTCCTGACCCCATTTCTGCCATCCCAAAAGCAGGACGCATCGCCGTTTTTTTCAGATTATATTGAAGATGAAGGGTGTTAATAAATTCTCCAACTGCTTGACCAGAAACAGCTTCACCCGCTGCCAAAAAGAATTTGACACAATCTAAATTCCAATTTTGATCTGGTTCTTTTTTTAAAGCTTCATTAATCAAATTATAAGCAAAATTAGGAGCCCAACTGTGGGTAATTCGATATTGATCAATTAAATCTAACCAATTCAAAGGACGACCTAATATATATTCAGTTTGAACATAAACCATTTGGCATCCTAACTCGACACAGCGAATATTCCAGTCGGAAATACTTCCAATATGATCAAAAGGAAGCCAATTAAGAATAATATCGTCGTTTTGATGTTCACAAATGATGTTTGTTCCTCGCGCACGAGAGATGACATTTTTATGGGTTAATGAGATACATTTCGGTATTCCTGTACTGCCTGATGTGAGATTAAAGAACGCGATATCACCCGGTTCACCAATAGGAGGCTGATGGGGAGAATAAGTTTTTAATTCTTCAATAAAACTCAAGCTTAAGGTTTGATTAGGCAACCATTGTTCTAAATATTTTATCTCTTGCTGACGGGATTGATTTGTGATAATAATAGGCTCATCTAACAACTGCCAAACTTGAGATATTTTATGAATTTCATTATTAAAATCTTTATAGCTGGGTGGCACTGAAATAATAACAGGAATAAATCCCCCTAAAAGACACCCCCAAAATGCGGAAATGATATCATAGTTTTCCGATAGCTGAAGAATTACTTTATCTTTAGCTTGTAAACCCTGCTTTTGTAATCCAGCTTGTATTTGTTGAGCGTCTTCCCATAATTGTTGATAGGATTGAAAAACTTCTGATCCATTAGATTGAATATAAATAATCCCTTTATTTGAATAATTTTCAGCAGCTTTTCGGAGGATTTCTGCCAAGGTTTTCGGCTGAAGTTCAGATTCTTCTAAAAGCTGTCCGTGACTGATTCCAGATTGAGTGTTAGAAGTGTGAATCCCTAGATGAATCGGGGTTTCAGATTTTTTATGATCATTTTTTTTCTCTATTTTTAAGGGCAATAATTCCGATAGATGTAGGGGTAAAATTTTGTTTTTTTTAGAAGTCATGACGACAGCAACTTGATCGATATCTGACAAAGATCGCAGTTTTTCTTCTGTTTCCTGAACTTGATGATTATCGATAATTTCAATATTCTTTAATGCAGTTTCATCGATATCACCGCTATCGGTTAAGGGTAAACTGGAAATTTGCACATAGATATTAGGTAGAAGATTGTCCGGTAACTGAGACTGTAAATCGGAGGACAATTGTTCAGAATTCCAAGCTCCAGAGGAAACGATATAGGCGACTAATTCATCCTCTCGTACCATAAAATAGCAATCTTCAATTAAGGGATTTGATAAAAATACTTCTGCTAATTTATGACAATTTAATTGTGGATTTTTCTGTTCTGTCCTCATACCTAAAATCCTCGTTTTTGTGTACATCTTGCCAATTCAATTCTGAATTTCATCACTGTCTGAGCTATCACATAATAGCTCATTCGGGGTACGATAGTCAAGACATTTTCGAGGAGGATGGTTAATTAAGTTTACGGCTCTTTCTATTTCCTCTGGCTTAAGGATTTTTCAATTCGTTCCCTTCTACCACCGACTCAGTTACTTTTTAAAAGGGTTGTTTTCAGTTGTTTCGGCGAGTCTCACTCTCATACTAAATCCTGTTTAAAAAGTATAGGAGAGTGGGAAGTGGGGAGTGGATTTTTAAAGTTCGATTGGGAGTTAATCACACTATTAAAAACCGATTTGGTATCAGCTTGTGCTGTAGCTTTGTAGATAGCATCCGAGGGAACTTTGATTCCTTCTTAATTCTGGCTCCGGTCTTGCTTTGATGACATCCCAGCAAGACGGCTATTTGCCGTTGAGATAAATTTACCTCTTGACCAAGTTGGTAGAGCAAGTTTCTTTGTTCTATGTTAAGATGTTGAGGGCTTCGTTTTTGGGTCTGATTTGTTGTTGTTAAAGATCAGAATATACCTGATGAGCCTTTCTCTGTCAACTCTTAAGGTTGATGTGTTTCATTTTTGAATTGGCGAAATAAAAAATGACAGAACAAGCTTGGTGGGTACAAAAATGGCTAGAACTACTCGATTCCTATCGCTTTAAAAAACGCTTGGAACGAGCTAGACTGTACGCTAGAGAAGGCAATGTGTTAAGTATTGACTTTGAAGACTCGCAAGTTATTGCTAGAGTGCAAGGCAGTGAACCAGAGCCTTATATAGTGGATTTATCCCTAGCGGCTTTTAGTGATGAAGAATGGGATTATATTATTAAGCTTCTCTCCAAAAAAGCCATTTATTCCGCTCAATTGCTCACCGGACAAATGCCCGATCATATTGAGCGTGTTTTTATCGATAGTGGGGTGAATTTATTTCCCTTTTCCCTAGCTGATATTCGCTCTCGTTGTACCTGTCCCGATCAAGCCAACCCCTGCAAACATATAGGAGCAGTGTACTATCAATTGGGTGATCGTTTTATTGTCGATCCCTTCCTGCTTTTGCAACTGCGCGGCCGAAGCAAAAGCCAAATTCTGGAAGCTTTACGGGAAAAACGCTCCTATTCCTCTGATAATCAACCTTTAGCAGTCAGTGAACCCCCCACAGTAGTCGAAAAAACTGCCCCCGACAGCACTATCGATCGCTTTTGGCAGTACGATGAGGAGCTAGAACCCTCCCTAGTTGTGATTACGCCGGGGAATGAAAATCAAACCATTCTCGACATTTTAGGCAATTTTCCCCTCGCTGCCCCCGAATCGGATGCCATAGAACAATTTTTAAAACCAATTTACCGGCAAATTCCCCAAGAAGCGATGGCGATCGCTTTACAGTAGGGGAATTTGAGGTATAAGTAGCTGGTTATAATTAAATTAAAAATGGATTTTAGGTTTGATCCCCCCTGCCCCCCTTGATAAGGGGGGTGCCGATCCCCCCTGCCCCCCTTGATAAGGGGGGTGTCTGATAATTTTTAACGCCTACCTACTTAGGATCAGCCCGGTCAAAGTGGTGCCAAGGACAAAAAAGCCAACCGGATTTGTCGCCGCATCAGGGGGAGGAATTGACCAGGGAGAAAATCGCCCCACCAGTAACCGCTAAACCGTCTTACTTTTGCCAGTTTTACTGCCCGGGGAAGTAGTTTTTTTGGTGGTGGTAGAAGTAGTTTTCTTGGTAGTGGTTTTCTTGGCAGTGGTTGTCTTGGCGGCTAGGGCCTCCAAAGCTTGTTCTAGGGTGAGGGTTTCGGCGGTTTCTCCTTCGGGAATCTTGGCGTTAGTTTTACCGTGCTTGATATAAACTCCGTAGGGACCTTCGTACAATCCCACCAATTCCCCATCGTCGGGATGTTTACCCAATTCTTTTAAGGGTGGTTTGGTAGAACCACGAGCGCCGCGAGTTTTTTTCGGTTCGGCTAATAAGGCCAAAGCTCGATCGAGGGTTATGGTTAAGATATCATCGCTGGCTTTCAGGGAACGATATTCTTTTTCTTTGCCCTCTTCCTGAACCACATAGGGACCGAAACGCCCTAAACTGGCTTTAATTTTGCCTCCGGTGAGGGGATGGGTTCCCAGCAGTCGCGGCAGTGCTAATAAACCCACCGCTTGTTCGAGGGTGATGTCCTCGGGTTTGACTCCTTTGGGTAGGGAGGCGCGTTTCGGTTTGGGATTGTCCTCGCTGATATCTCCTAACTGGACGTAGGGACCGTAACTACCAACGAGCAGATAAATCGGCTCTCCGGTGTCGGGATGAAGACCGATTTTATCGGGACCCTCGGTTTTCTGTCGCAGCAGGGTTTCTACCTGTTCGGGGTTGAGGTCGGCGGGGGTTAAATCGGCCGGGATGGAAGCGGTGAGGATTTCATCCCCCCGGGGGACTTCCAGATAGGGGCCGTATTTGCCGATCTTGATAGTTGCCTGTAAATCTTCTAAAATCACCGATTTAGCGGTGCTAGAGTTAATTTGACTCTCGCGCTCTTTGACTTGGCTTTCTAGCCCTTTTTCGCCGCGATAGAAGCGATCGAGATAGGGCAACCACTGAGCGGAACCGGTGGCGATATCGTCGAGGGTTTCCTCCATCTTCGAGGTAAATTTGGGATCTACCAGGTCGGGGAAATGGTTTTCTAATAAACCGACGACGGCGAAGGCGGTGAAGGTGGGAATGAGGGTTTTATTCCGCATTTGAGCATAACCGCGATCGATAATGGTGCCGAGAATGGTGGCGTAGGTGCTGGGTCGCCCGATTCCTTCACTTTCGAGGGTTTTTACGAGGGAGGCTTCGCTATAACGGGCGGGGGGTTGGGTATCGTGGCTAATGGCTTCTAGTTGGCGACAATTGGGGGTGTCACCGACGCTGAGGGGGGGTAGGATTATTTCTTGGTCGTCGATGGCGGCCTCGGGATCGTCGGAACCTTCCACATAGGCGCGGAAAAAGCCGGGGAAATCGATTCTTTTGCCGGAGGAGCGAAATCCGGCATTTTCTACCTGAATATTGACGGCGATCTGGGTAATGCGGGCATCGGCCATCTGTGATGCGACGGTACGTTTCCAGATTAGGTCGTAGAGGGCGAATTCTAGTCCGCTCAGGCCGGTTTCCCGGGGTAGGCGAAAGCTACTACCGGCGGGCCGGATGGCTTCGTGGGCTTCCTGTGCGCCTTTGCTTTTGGTGGTGTACTGCCGGGGTTGGGGACTGAGGTAATTTTTTCCGTACATTTGTTCTACACAACTGCGGGCGGCGGTGATGGCCTGATCGGAAAGATGGACGGAATCGGTCCGCATATAGGTGATGTAGCCCTGTTCGTAGAGATTTTGGGCGATTCGCATGGTGTCGCGGGCGGATATGCCCAGTTTCCGGTTAGCCTCTTGCTGTAGGGTGGAGGTGGTGAAGGGGGGGGAAGGTTTGCGAGTGGTGGGTTTTTCTTCGGTGTGGCTAACGCGCCAGATTTTGTCTTCGATGCGTTCTTTTAAGGCGGCGGCGGTGGCTTGATCCAAAAGTGTCACCTGGCGACCGGGGAGCAGTCTGCCGGTGTCGGCATCGAAATCGCTGCCATTTGCCACTTTTTGACCGTTTAAGGTGACTAATTTCGACTCGAATTGATTTTTATCTTTTTCGAGGGTGGCTTTCAGGTCCCAATAATTGGCGGTTTTAAAGGCTCGTCGTTCTCGTTCCCGTTGTACGAGCAGACGTACCGCGACGGATTGCACGCGGCCGGCGGATAAACCTTTAGAGATTTTTTTCCAGAGTAGGGGGGAGAGGGTATAACCGTAGAGGCGATCGAGTATGCGGCGGGTTTCTTGGGCGTGAACTAAATTTTCGTCGATGGAGCGACAATTTTTGAGGGCGGCTTGGATTGCTTCTTTGGTGATTTCGTGAAATACCATCCTTTTGGTGGGTATTTTCGGGTTGAGTACCTGCAAGAGATGCCAACTGATGCTTTCGCCTTCCCGATCTTCGTCGGTGGCGAGGATCAGTTCGCTGGCTCCTTTGAGGGCTTCTTTTAATTCTTTGACGACTTTACTTTTGGTTTTGGGGACGACGTAGAGGGGATCGAAATCGTTCTCCACATCCACGCCCAAATTCGCCCAGGATTTGTCTTTGTGGGCGGGGGGAATTTCTTCGGCAGAGGCGGGCAGATCGCGGATGTGGCCCATGGAGGCTTGGACTCGATAGCCGCTAGGCAGATAATTGCTGATCGTCCGAGCTTTGGTGGGGGATTCGACAATAACCAGGGTTGACATAGGAATTGATCACGAGGGCATGGCCACAGCGACTGTTTTAGTTAGACTGACAATCGTTGTTTGATGATGGGCAAAAGTTACTATTTATCTTGACCGGCTTGATTCGGGTCAAAAGCCACTTACTACGATAATAGAGATTAAAGCTGGTCTTTTGTCACTAACTTCTTAACAAAACTTAATATTTTTCTGGAGCAGGGAGATGGGAGCAGGGAGTGGGGAGATGGGGAGAGGGGAGACCAATTCGTGCGCGTTGCGGGGGGAGACGGGAGCAGGGAGAAGGGAGAAAAAAGCTGACACTGTTGACATCCTCGCCGCACTTTTAGGGCGGCGATTCCTAAACCTCACGATTTAAGTTTCTGCTTCCACCACCGTCGCATACCACAGTTAAAAAACCATGTACTGTCTTACACAGAGTCCACAGACTTTCGCCCCATTTCAG
>NZ_JADBVE010000187.1:0-6375 GCF_020245285.1 Microcystis sp. M31BS1 | reverse complement strand
ATTATGGCTACCGATGACACACTCGGAATCGGAAACCTCCGTCTCGGCGCTGATGTCGGGGGTGGTGGTAAAAGCTGGCATTTTTCCCCTCCTGCGCTGTGCTTTAATCCTAGAGGATTTGGATGGACTAATTCGGCTTTTGGGGGTGCTAACGGCGATTTTTGGCGTGTCATACGCAGTGTTTGAAAAGGATAGCAAGCGGATGTTAGCCTTCCATACTATTTCCCAGTTAGGTTTTATTTTAGCCGCCCCGGTAGTCAGTGGTTTTTATACCCTTACCCACGGTTTAGTTAAATCTTGCCTATTTCTGTTAGCGGGAGTTTTACCCAGTCGCAATTTTAAAGAATTGCAGCAACAATCGCTCCCCAATTCTCTCTGGATTGCCCTAGTGGTTGCTAGTTTTTCTATCTCTGGATTCCCCCTATTATCCGGTTTTGGGGCAAAAGCGTTAACCATGAAAAATTTAGTCCCCTGGCAAGAGATTATGATCAATCTTGTGGCGGTGGGGACGGCGATTTCCTTTGCTAAATTTATCTTTTTACCCCACGCAGGTGGCGAAAGCAAACAGAAGCTAACTATCGGTTTCTGGACAGCAATAATTCTGCTCCTTGCCGCCCTATTTTTATCCAATGCCGTCTATGTTGAAGCTTATAATCTACCCAATATTATCAAAGCTTTAGCTGTCATCGGTGCCGGGTGGTGGTTATATCTGGGAGTTTTCAAAAAGTTATCCATAAAATTATCGCGAGCCTGGGAACAATTTGATAATCTCGTCGGTATGATGAGTATAATGTTAGTTCTATTATTTTGGATGGTATTCGCATGATCGGACATATAATTCTGCGTTTAACTATGTGGTTTTTGCTCACCGCTAATTTCACCCCTGCTAATATTATGATCGGGGTTGCTATTGCTTTTCTTTTGCCCCGTAATTTCGCCTCTAGCGAAACTTTAGGCGATTGGTTAAAGGTAATAATTAAAGTCTTTATGGCTATTCCCCAAGCTTATAAGGAAGCGTTTGAAATCATCTTTCGTCCCCACAAAGAAGAAGAAATTATTTTCGAGAGAATGTCGGGTAAACGTTCACCCAGATTGGCTTTTTGGGATATATTTCTCATTACCTTTACCCCGAAAACTATCGTCACCGAATACAAGGAAAATGAGGGTTATGAAGTTCATGTAATTAAACGGAGTTCCCAGGGATGAATATTGTTCTCATTGCCATGATTGTCGCTTTATTAATTCCCCTTTATGAAGTGGCAAGAAATGATGACATCTGGCAAAAAATGGCCGCCTTTGCCAGTGCTTCCAGTAAATCATCGATTATTATTCTAGTGGTGTCAGTTCTGCGGGATGATTGGATGATTGGAGTGGTAGCAGTGATTATTCTCAGTGTCGGTAATGCCGGCTTTATGTTATTAGCACAAATTCTTAAACGATTGAACGAATCATGATTGACATTTTCAGTTATATCTGCATCGCTATCGGAGTTTTTTTCTGGTTTTGGGGAACGGCGCATCTTTTAGACAAGCGCTCGGTATTATATAAATTACACGGTCTATCTGTCGCTGATACCTTGGGTTCCATGGCGATTATTTTCGGGCTACTTTTGAAAGTTCCCCAAAATTGGCCTTTATTATTATTGGCAATAATTTCCCTAGCAATTTGGAACACCATGTTAGGCTACGTTTTAGCTTATACTTCTAGCGATCGAGAGTAAAATTAAAGATGAATGAAAGTTATCTCTATGTTATTGTTGCCCTCTTGCCTTTAACTGCGGCGATGGTGATGTTACAATCTAATCCCTACCAAGCTCTAGTAATTCGCGGGGTTTTAGGGGCAATAGCAGCCTTAGTCTATGCTTTATTAGGGGCAGCAGATGTATCTTTAACCGAAGCTTTGATGGGAACCATGTTAGCCGTAACTCTCTACGCGGTGGCGATTCGTTCCTCTTTAGTGATGCGTTTAGGAGTAATTGCGGAGGAAAACGATACAGTTTTAGAACAGTTAAAAACTCAACTACAAACGGTTTTAAGTAAACGTTTTATGCGTTTAGAATTAGTTGCCTACAGTGATAAACAAGCTTTGCAACAGGCACTTATGGATAAGGATATTCATGCCGTCTGTATCCGTCAAGACAATCCAGAAACTATCTCCTACGAAACCACAATTAGATTACCCTATCTCTACGATATTTTTAAAAATGAATTAACGGCAGCCAACACAACTTTAACTTGTATTGAAACCCCAAAATTAGAGGAGAAACACTAATGAAATGGATTTACACTCTAGCCGCCATTGCCTTCGCTGTCAAAATGGTAATTATTCCCAATACTGCTTCCTCTGTATCATCCTTAGAAATTGTTAAATCCCTGGTGGACGACGGCGGTGTTCCTAATGCGGTTTCGGTGGTTATTTTTCGTAATCGTCTCTACGACACCATCTATGAAGTGGTTGTTTTTACCATTGCCATTATGGGGGCGAATTTTCTTTTAGCCACCGAAAAACCCGCCAGTAAAATCCATCAATTTACCGACCAACCTTCAATTATTTTAGCCCGTTTGGGGTCAACAATTGCCGCTTTAGTGGGCATTGAATTAGCTATCCGCGGCCATTTAAGTCCGGGGGGAGGTTTTGCCGCCGGAGTCGCCGGAGGTACGGCAATTGGTTTAATAGCAATTACCTCGTCTCCCGAATGGATGCAAGCAATTTATCGCCGTTGGCAAGCGGCAACATGGGAGAAAATTTCCGTCTTAGTTTTTATTGTTTTAGCCGCCATTACTCTCTCAGGATTTGAGTTACCCCACGGGGAATTAGGGGCGCTATTTAGTGGCGGCATTTTGCCGATACTAAACATTTTAGTCGCCGTTAAAGTAGCTTTAGGTTCCTGGGCAGTAATCCTCGTTTTTATCCGCTATCGCGGTTTATTGTGAGAGGTTAATATCTATATTTATAGAACGTAGGTTGGGTTGAAGCATGAAACCCAACGCCCACTCATGTTACGCTACCGCTAACCCATCCTACAAATAATTGTGCCTCCCTACTTAATAGCTATAATTTATAGCTTTAGGTCAAAACTGGGGATTAACCGATAATCATAACATGACTTGATGGTTGAAAAAATGCTATAGTAATTTTGTTGCCCTCCTCAAGAATCAATAGGCATCTAATGATTCTGCTAAAAGAACTCCCGAGGTAAAAATTATGGTTAACGTTATTCGCGGTTCTTCAGCTAAACCTGTATCTTCTCAAAGATTAGCTAAATATTTTGAGGAAAGAACAGATATAGAGGGAACATTGTATATCGGCTATCCTATTATTGGAACTCCCCAAGGAGGATATCAAATTGATGCTCTATTAGTCTCTCGTCAGCAAGGGGTTATTATTTTTAATATTGATGAGGGAAAAAATTATGATTTGGATATTGAAGGCACTCAAGACGAGAGCATAACCAAGTTAGAAGCAAAACTGCTGTCTTATAAAGAGCTTGTTCAAAAAAGAAAGCTAATAGTTAACATTTCTGTAGCCACCTATGCACCGATTTGGAATAATTATCCAGAAGGAATTAACCCAGAGGAATATCCTGTTCTTATTAAAGATAAAGATCTTGATGATTTTATCAAGAAATGTCAAGGCAATGATTCTGAATATTTCGAGAAAGTCAACTCAGTTATACAAGCTGTTACAACCATTAGAAAAAAAGACGCTCGCAGTTATGTTGTTAAACCAGATTCTAGGGGAGCAAAGTTAAAAAAATTAGAAGATTCTATCGCTAATCTTGATGAAACTCAAAATAAGGCTGTTTTAGAAACCACTAAAGGTGTACAAAGAATTAGAGGTTTAGCAGGTTCGGGAAAAACAATTGTCTTAGCGCTGAAAGTAGCTTATCTTCATGCAACTCATCCCGATTGGAATATTGCTGTTACCTTCTATACACGCTCGTTAAAGGATCAATACAAAGATTTAATTACTCGGTTTAGTTATGAGCATAAAAATTCCGAACCAGACTGGGAAAAAGTAAAAATTATTCACGCTTGGGGAAGTCCTGAGATAGAAGGAATTTATTATGAGCTATGTAAACGACATAATATTGAATATTTAGATTTTAGTCAAGCAAACAACCTAACATATTTGTTGAATGAAGACCCTTTTGAGTTTGTCTGTCAAAAAGCCTTCCGAGAGATTAAAAAATTTCATCAATATTATGATCTTATTTTAATTGATGAAGCTCAAGATTTTCCTCAAGACTTCTTAAGACTCTGCTATGAAATCTTGAAAGATGATAAACGTTTAGTTTATGCCTATGATGAGTTGCAAAGCTTAAATAGTAAAGTCATGGATTCTCCCGAAGTTATTTTTGGAAATGATAACCATGGTAATCCTAGAGTTAAATTGGAGAATTTACCCAGCGAACCCCAACAAGATGTAGTTTTAAATACTTGTTACAGAAATTCTCGTCCTATTCTTTCCTCTGCTCATGCTCTAGGTTTTGGAGTTTATTATCCACAGGGACTAATTCAAATGTTTGATAATCGTCAATTATGGCAAGATATTGGTTATGAGGTTGAAGAAGGAGAATTAAAATCAGGAGAATTTGTTAAACTGATTAGAACCCCCAAAACCAGTCCTAAATTCCTTGAAGAACATTCTTCTATCGATGATATTATCAACTTTAAATCTTTCGATAACAATCAGGAGCAATTTGAATGGCTAGTGGAACAAATTGCCAAGAATCTCAAGGAAGATGAATTAAGATGCCAAGATATTATGGTTATCCATCCAATACCTAAAAATGCTCGCAACGTTTTTGGAAAAGCTAGAGAAATGTTATTTACAAAAAATATTAATTCTCATTTAGCAGGTAGCACATCTTCTCCCGATGAGTTTTTTCAAGAAAACTCGATTGCTTTTACACAGATTTATCGTGCAAAAGGCAATGAAGCGGCAATGGTTTATTTCATTAACGCTCAAGAATGTTTATCTGGTTCACAAATTGCTAGTAACCGCAATATTTTATTTACAGCGATGACTAGAAGTAAAGCTTGGTTAAGAGTTATTGGTTATGGAGCAAATATGCAAGCTTTAGAGAGGGAATTTCAGGAAATTAAATCGAGAAATTTTGCTCTTGAGTTTACCTATCCAACCCCCGAAGAACTTCAACAAATGAAGAAGGTTTATCGAGATACTCTTAATACCAAGAGAGATAAAAATGACAGGGAAAAGCAAGCAATATTAGCTAAGGCTAAACGGGGTGAAATACGATTTTCAGCAGATGAAATAAAAATACTAGAAGAATCGTCTAGAAATGCTTAATGTTCAGAATATCTTTAAAGATGTTAAAAATTTAACGGCTAAATTGATAGAAGTAGGATTATCAAGTCAGCAGAACTTTCCGACTTTGAATAAATTGAGTCAAAATATTTCTGAGATTAGCTATGCCAATAGTTCCGACTTATCCATTGCCCTAAAAAATGTTGCCTATCAAGATATTTATGATGAGCTTGATCGCGGGAAGAATTATAATATTAAAATGATTGATGGAGCCTTGATTCAATTACTTTATCGCTTCCAAGGATCGCAGTTATTATCCCATAGACTAGCTTTCTTCTCATCCCCTTATTTAGAATCTTTTCAAAATGAGCCAGAACTATATGAAGAAGACGAGATATTTGCCGATATTATCGCCAAAAATATTGTAGCTGTACCGATTAGATTTGATTACGATCCTGATAATTTTCAAGAGATTCATCACCCCAGATGTCATCTCACCCTAGGACAATTCAAAAACTGCCGAATTCCAGTGTCCTCCCCTTTAACACCCAGCATATTTATTGCTTTTATCCTTCTTGACATACTCCCACCGTCAAGCTACGCTGTGACGGGGGATTCTTGACCTATCACTATCGGAAATTCCTTGTTCAACGAGACAGCTTAGATTCTCAATGTCTCCATTAAGAATCCAGAGGCCGGACTCTCCCAAGGCGTTTGGGTCGGTTTCTGTTTGCCCAACAGTACCGTTGAGATGATTTCCCAAATATTGCAACCCTTTTTTAAGAATATTTATTGCTGCATTATGATCCCTATCTAAGACTGTTTTACAATTGGGGCATTGATGAGTTCTAGTGCTTAATGTTTTTTGAACTCTCGTCCCACAAACTGAACAATCTTGGCTAGTGAAATGGGGAGGAACAGCAACACAAACAATCCGATAAATCTTGGCAAAATAATTCAACCATTCAGTGAATTGATACCAAGAAGCATCACTAATCGACTTGGCAAGCTTACGGTTTTTGACTAAGTTTCTTACCTTTAAAGCCTCATAGACTACCAGATCATTAGACTGGACTAACGCCAAAGCGTCTTTAATTGCTTTGT
>NZ_JADBVE010000186.1:0-5336 GCF_020245285.1 Microcystis sp. M31BS1 | reverse complement strand
GTGTGGGGTGTGGGGTTTTACCGATTTTGAGGTAGTCAGTTACCTAATTTTCAGGGAAAAAGTCCAGGAATTTTACCCCCGATCACTCCAATGGTCAGGACTTTTTCAGGGGAAAAAAGTCTAAAAGCCTTATCCAACAAGGTTTTTAGATTTATTCAGCCAGCCCTAGGTAGGGTATGCTGAAAAAGTAGGGGCGAGAAGCATATCTCGGATAGGAAATCTACGGTTTCAGCGATAGGTTATGCCCGAATGCTTCGCCCCCACAGGACTTGCTCCCCTCTCCTAATCCCCAAACCCAATGAATAACCCCCCCGATAGTCCATTCAATTACACAGAGGCTTTTATTGCCCTAGGCACGAGTAATTTCGATCGCTCGGTACAGTTTTATCGTCAACTGTTGCAACAGGAACCAAAGCCCTACCTTGCCGCCGTTTATGCAGAATTTAGGCTGATTAACCTTAAATTATGTCTTTTTTGCCCTAAAGAGTCCCACAGAGAGGAATTTAGCGATTCTAGGGGCAGTGGCATGAGCATTTGTTTCGAGGTGGAGAGTCTCGAAAAAGCCCTTGAGCATTGGAGCGAAATCGGCTATGGTGCTAGGGGAGAAATTAGCCAAGCTTCCCACGGTCTGGAAATCTACATCTATGATCCCGATGGTAATCGTTTAATTTTCCATCAATCCACCGCTAAAACCAATCCTTTCAGGTAGGAACCTTCCGAGTGATAGATACTGGTGGGATGGTCGGCTGGTTGGCTTAAACGTGCTAAAATTCGCACTGGGCGAGCCGATTCAATGGCTGCCGCCATGACAGCCCCCTGAAAATGTTCTTCGTTAACCACTTGGGAACAGGAAAAGGTGAAAATAATACCTTGGGGGCGAATTTTCTGGAAAGCTTGGTGATTTAATCTTTTATAAGCCATAACCGCCTGATGACGGGATTGGATACTTTTGGCAAAAGCGGGGGGATCGAGAACAATCAGATCGTAATCCTCCTCACAGTCGCGCAGAAAGTTAAAAACATCGGTGCTGTAGGATTGATGGGGAACTTCGCTGAGATTATTCAGGGCGATATTTTTTTCGGTAAGATCGATCGCACCGTGAGAACTATCAACGGAATCGACTAGGGCAGCCCCCGCTTGCATAGCATAGACGGAAAAGCCGCCAGAGTAACAAAAAGTGTTTAAAACCCGTTTATTCTGGCAATATTGGGTCAATATTGCTCTATTTTCCCTTTGATCGAGGAAAAATCCCGTTTTTTGTCCTTTTTCCCAATCAATAATAAAGCGATGGCCGGATTCTAACACCTCATCGCCGGTTTTTTGACCAAATAAGTATTTATTCTCGGAGATATGGGCGCTTTTCGCCAAAACTGCGGCACTTTTATCGTAAACTGCCCGTAAATTGTCAGCGTAGATAGTTTTCAGGCAATCGACAATCAGATCGAGACGTTGGTATAAAGCTAGGGAATAAGCTTGAATAACCGCCGTGCCATTGTACCAATCGACGATTAAGCTGGGTAAACCGTCCCCTTCAGCGTTAATTAAACGATAACAGTTAGTTTTCGGGTTATCCACTAAACCGATTTGTTGCCGCAGCTGATAGGCATTCTGGAATTTTTCGAGAAATAATTGAGCAATATCGCTGACTTTTGGGAAAGAAAGAATTTTAACGGCAATATTGCTAGGATTATACAGTCCAGTGGCTAGATATTCGCCTCGATCGCTATAAACCTCCACGATAGCACCCTCTTTGACTTCTCCCTCCATCTCTTTAATCGCCCCGGAAAATATCCAAGGATGGAATCGTTTAACAGCATCAATTTTATGGTTTCTCAGGATAATTTTCGCTAAATCTGGCATGGATAAAGAATCAGGGTTGATAGCTGACGGCTACTAGACAATTCTATTATCCCCTGCCAGCAGCGCAAAACCACAGTTTCTTATCCCTCGATCGAGTGGCATCAAAGCAAGTCCCCACAATCGAGGGATAATTAGAGGGAATTCTCGCCTATAATAAGTTAGATTTTAGCGATATTCCCTCGACAAATGCCAAGAAAAAGTGATGCTGCCGGTGGTTTAAGTTTATGGTTCCAACGTTTGGGGGCTGCCGGTTTATTAGCGGGACAAACTTTTTTACATATTCTTAATGGCAAAATCCACCGGCGTAATACTCTGGAACAAATGAGTATTGTTGGACCAGAATCCTTGACAATTGCCCTAATTACTGCTGCTTTTGTGGGTATGGTTTTCACTATTCAGGTAGCCAGAGAATTTATTTTTTTTGGGGCGGGTAGTTTTGTTGGGGGAGTCCTTTCCTTGGCTTTAACCAGGGAATTAGCCCCGGTTTTAACCGCGGTGGTGGTGGCGGGGAGAGTTGGCTCGGCTTTTGCCGCCGAAATTGGTACAATGCGAGTAACAGAACAAATTGACGCTTTATATATTTTAAAAACCGATCCGATCGATTATTTGGTCATTCCCCGGGTGATTGCCTGTAGTTTAATGTTACCCCTGCTCACTATTATCTCTTTAGTCACGGGATTACTCGGTGGTTTATTGATTTCTGATAGTCTTTACGGTATTTCCTATTCCCTATTCTTACAATCAGCCCAAAATTTTCTGGAAACATGGGATTTAATTAGTTCTATGTTCAAGTCCCTTATTTTTGGGATTTTAATTGCTATTATCGGCTGCAGTTGGGGTTTAACCACCACCGGCGGTGCTAAAGGAGTTGGTCAATCTACTACCACGGCTGTGGTAACTTCTTTATTAGCGATTTTTGTGGCTAATTTTTTCCTCTCTTGGCTGATGTTTCAAGGGACTGGTAATGTGGAAATCGGCTAAGACAGTTATCAGTTATCAGTTATCAGTTATCAGTGCCAAGAAAACGGCAATTTTCTACTTAATACCTAATATCTAATACCTAATACCGCTCACTAAAAACTCAAATATGATCACCGATTACTGATAATTATCTATTCTCAAGATTAGGATTTGTTGAAGGGATTGAGAGTAAGACAAGTTTTAATTAATTCCTCCACTCCCAGAACTGGATAAATAGGGACTCCTAACTGATTAATAACAGTTTCTAGGGTGAGATCATCTAAAAATACCGCTTCCCCATGCTTGAGCATGAGGGAGGGTAATAAAACCCCATCCCCAAGATTTTTACCTTGTAATCCTTTGAGAAGATCTTGCCCGGTTAATAAACCCGTAACCGTGATTTCCTGCCCCCAATAATCACTATTTAAAGTCACTAATTCCACGGTTAAACCCCGCACCTTATTTAACTGTTGAACTAGGGGTTGAAAAGCTTGTTCTACCGCATTTCCCACTACCCATATTAACCGTCTAGATGGAGTAATTTGAGCAGGTAATAACTTCTTGGCTGTCTTCTGGAAATCCCTAATAAATTGACGAATCGAGCCAACTCCGTTACCGATTTGGGGATAGTCTTCGTAGTGAGATTGAGGGGGTAAATCGACTCGGGCAATTAAAAACCATTCATCGGCTAACCACACCACATTACTGCCAAATTCTTGACGAAATTGTTTCTGTAAAGTTTGGACTTGTTCAATCACTTCTCGCGCTTTTTCTTGGCTAACGGGAATTAATTGATCTTCTTGGGGACGAAAGCGGGTTAATCCCACGGGAACTACGGCAACCGACTCCACACAGGGAATATCCCCCCGATGAAAAGAAACCAGATCTAACAGGGTTCTTTCGAGATGAATGCCATCATTAATATTGGGACAAACTACCACTTGGGCATGAATTTGTAATTGTCTGGCTTGTAGCCATTTTAAATGGTCTAAAATTTGACCAGCGCGGGGATTTTTTAAGAGACGAATCCTCAGATCGGGTTCCGTGGCATGAACGGACACAAAAAGCGGTGATATTCGCATCTTTTCGATCCGCTGCCATTCTTTTGAGGTGAGATTAGTTAAGGTTAAATAACTGCCATAGAGAAAACTTAAGCGATAGTCATCATCTTTATAGTATAAAGTTTCTCTTTTGCCCTCTGGTTGTTGATCTATAAAGCAAAAAGGACATTTATTATTACACTGAATTAAGCCATCAAAAAGGGCAGTTTCAAACTCTAAACCTAAGTCTTCATGATAATCTTTTTCGATTTTTACTTGATGAGTTTTGCCCTGACTATCAAGCACTTCTAGGGTTAAAAATTCATCGGCACATAAAAATTGATAATCGATTAAGTCCCGGGGACGATTACCATTGATAGAGACGAGCGCATCCCCGATTTCAAAACCCACCTCGGCGGCGATCGAATCTGGGATGACACCAGTAATTTTAGCTGGACGAATAGTTAATTCACTCATATTTTTAGGTCGCCATCCAATTATTTAACTGCATTTCCCAGAGAGTCTTTGGGGAGCATCTCACTTTCGTCAACCGTTCTTCTATCTTATCAAATCTCTTATCTACCTGATCAAATCTGTCATCGATCCGTTTTTCCAGAGAGTCAATTTTCCCCTCAATCCTTGTCAGAACTGCTTCTAGGGAATAAGTGACGGTTTCGTTAGCCATTTTCTGTCTCCTTTATCTCTTCTGGATTCACCATCGTGATCTCAATATCAGTATCGCTGATTTTTGCCTCCAAGTTTCAATCCCTAATAGGGATTAAGATTAATTGGAACTACCTTTTCTTGGAATCACTTGTATTTTTTGCATGACTTTTATTTAAATAAAGTTAAAAATATTATAACACCAACAACAAAGCAAGCAATTAATACTAAAATACTAAGATTGGTTTAATAATCTTAATAGTTATAACGTACATAATTTAAAAATGTTATAAAAATTTTTCAGTAAAAATACAATAAGGCGTTGTGGAATATTTGTATTAGTTTTGAAGTTGTATATGATTAAAGCTTTGTCCACATTTTTTTTGGTTGCCATGCAGTAAGCAGTAATAGCTAGTCCAGTTAATACTCTCACTGGATCTATGACAATATTTAAACAAGTAATGCCAATTAATAATCAATGGCAAGTCGGTAGTCCGTGTATAGCAACTGGCGGATTTACGGATATATACAAAAATGGGATAATTGTTTTAAGAAATGATGATAGAGAATAGATATTTCCGAAAATTAAATATGCGTAATCTGAAACCGTTGGTAGGGACAATTCATGAATTGTCCCTACATTTTTGGAGTAAAATTCATGAATTGTCCCTGCGTTTTCGGAGATGTCTAATGATGACACAGCTAGTCTCTCTGCTATAGTACAAAAGTCGTTTAGCATGATACGCTATCTAACCTTAGTGCGATCGCTTTGAACCTTTCCTATGCCCTTTGAGTTGCTTGTCTAACCTGTCC
>NZ_JADBVE010000185.1:0-3499 GCF_020245285.1 Microcystis sp. M31BS1 | reverse complement strand
GCTCATTCTAGCGATGATTCTTCGATCTGACCGCACCCATTGACAAAAATTTACAATTATTCGACCTTTAGCGATCGCTATCGGGGGATAGTTGTTTTTTGTTACAGCAGTGGGGGAGAAGGGAGCGGGTTTTTCAAGTTGAATTGGCAGTTAATCATGCTATTAAAAACCGATTCAGTATAAAGACCCCGTTATGCCGTGTCCCTACAGATAGACTTCAATGGCTCTAGCATTCGGCGCGTCACGGAATGAATATTCGCCTTGCGCCTCGATAGGTATCAATATCAAGCACGATTTCAACAAGACTTTCAACACACCGACCTCGATATTCGGAATCATTCAAAAGCCGATCAGCATTGCTAACAGTGATCACAGGCAATGATTCTGAGGTATTTTCTTCACGCAGGACCTGCTCTAGGGAATCTTTCCCTTCCATACTGTGATTAGCGGTAAGCAAAATCATCTGATTCTCTTGAGCAAGTCGCCAAACCGTCCTGTCATCACTGTTGATCGACAAATCCATCTCTGCAAAGGTGACGAACTGCATCGGGACGATATCAAGCCAGCCCTGAGTTGCGATCGCACCAAAGAAAACCAAGGCATGACCTTTGAGATTGTGATCAATCAAAAAAATCATACTTTCGACTCACGCTTTGCCTTAGCCACTCGAAGCTTTTCCCAAGCAGCCTCGGAGCCTGGCTTAGGTGGTTGCGCAGCAATACGGGCAACTCGCTCACGATTTTGCTCTTCATAATATTGTCGGAGTTCTTCAGCTTCTTTGAGAACTTGCTGGTACTCAGCTTCCACATCCGCACGATGAGCCTCAATATAAGCCAGGGCAGTGTTAATTTGCTCTTCCGTCAGATCAAATAATCCCTGAATGAACTTAGGTGGATATTGAGCAGTCACATAATCCATCACATCGTAGAGGGTGATGCGGGTTCCTGCGATCGTCAGTCCTCGCTCTGTACGAATGATATCAGTTTTTCCATTAGATGCGAGCGTCATAGCTATAGTCTCAGTCTTTCACCATCTCATTCCATATTACCGCATGAAAAAGCAAGGTGAGCAAACGCCCACCCTGACTACTAATTCGCAAGCTCTTTAATCCTCAACCCAGACTTTCAAAATGTATTTCAGCCTCGTTCCTGCATCTAGCCAGTAGTGAACTCCAATATCTGGCAATTCAGTATCACCAGGCCCCGTACTACAAGATCGGCGATCAAATTTAGACCACAGCTTCAATCAATGGGCATGGTGCGTTCCCCAAAATCGATCGCTGGAGCAGTAGGAGCCACATTAGGGAACGCACCCTACGGCGATTGCGTACTGCTACGCAGTGCCTTCGGCATCGCACTGCCATGTCTAGGAGCAAAGTGACGCTCGCGGCATCGGCAGCTGCAACGATCGGTTGGTTAGCCAGCGGTTACACAGGTAGCCAGGTATCCCGGTTTGGCAATGGGCCAGCCAACTTGCAGCGGGCAACAGGCGTCAGTGGATCAACGAGACCCTTCGTCTTATCTGACATGATAGAGTTGCCGAAGTTCATAACGTCGCAAGGCAGGACTGACCCGTGCACCCATTCAGAAATCGATCCATGTCGTGAAAAAAGCCGTCGTAACCAGAAAGGTTTACGAAACTTACTTGGTCCGTACTCGGCAATTGAGTTGGCAACGGGAGGATCATCGCCACGTCGGATTCCGACGTTATTGGGACGCTCCGCCTGTGCGTAAAGGGAGTGATCGAATTGCGCCACGGGATGAACGCTTCCATCATGGACGTGGGCAGTCGGGAAGAAAAGGGCCGTTGAATTCCGCGTCCTAAACGACAATGCCATGGGATGGATCCGCATGTCTCCAGATCGAAGCTGAAAGACGGCAAAACCAAAGTCACTGTAAAGCGGCAGCTGTTTCCAAACATCCTCTGGAAGGCGAAATCGAAGATCAAGTCTGTGAAAATCCGCGAGTGCGGGTACGAACGAAGCGTCAAACGCGCCAACTCGATGAACCATGAGATTTCTAGGACTCGCTCTCGCGACAGCGACGCCTTTGCTACGCATTTCCAGCGGCTGCGGGAAGCATCGATCCATGTCGCGAAAAAAGCCGTCGTAACCAGAAAGGTTTACGAAACTTACTTGGTCCGTACTCGGCAATTGAGTTGGCAACGGGAGGATCATCGCCACGTCGGATTCCGACGTTAGGCGCATCTCATACACTAAGTGCTGACGGTCGCCATTCAGGCGAGCGTAGATCTTCGTGTTGGACACCTGTTGAACGTCGTGAGAAAAGATACACATTGGATTGCATCTGCCTAACTACATATTATGCGGAAACTTTCTGTATAACACTCTATTTAGGCGCGATTGCCAGAACTTTTCCCTATATCACACCCAAAAGCGTGTTAGCCAGATTAGCATATTGCCAAAAACCTTGTTTAACTAAATTTCTGACAATTAGGCTCATTCTAGCAATGATTCTTCGATCTGACCGCACCCCTTGAAAAAAATTTATAATTATTCGACCTTTAGCGATCGCTATCGGGAGATAGTTGTTTTTTGTTAGAGCAGTATGGAGCAGTCTAACTGATGGCTATATTTCCAGATTATCGCCCGCAGGAAACCAATCTTCATCGAGAATTTGTTCAAGGGAACCAATGGGAATAACGGGGAAAGTATCGAGGGGTAATTGAGAGCGGTCACTGGCATTTTTTCGGGCTGAAAGATAACATTCATCAAAAATTTCCAAAAGATAAGGTTTCAGACTAGGACTATCTTTAAGTTCATCTAATATATCGAGACGAAAAGTTCTAATCTCTCCCTTCCAGTGACCTTCGTTTCTCTCTCTTTCTGCCGCCCAATATTTGAGCTTAAGTAAATGTTCTAATAATCGGGTTAACAGACTTTTAATTGTGCGCTTTTCACTCCTTCCCATACTTGCTAATTCCTCTAGTAAATTCTCTAAATCTACCCGCTCAAACTGTCTCGCTTGCAGTTGATTAATAGTAGTTCTAATCCAGAGATAAAAGTCTTCTTCGTACATGGTTTTATTATCCATAATTTACCTCTATATATTACTCGTGGTTATTAGTGGGAAACCAATCTTGATCGAGAATTTGTTCAAGGGAACCAATGGGAATAGGGGGGAAAGTATCAAGAGGTAATTGAGTTCTAACTTGAGCCTCTTTTCTAGCAAATTGATAGCATTCCTCAAAGATTTCCAGAATATAGGGTTTCAAACTAGGGCTATCTTTAATTTCTTCGATTATTTGTCGGCGAAAGTTGATAATTTCCCCTTTCCAGTGACCCTCATTTCTTGCTCTTTCTCCTGTCCAGTAAGTTAGTTTCAGCAAATGTACCAGTAATTGAATCAAAAGATTTTCGATTTTGCGCTTTTCACTCCTTCCCATACTTGCTAATTCCTCCAGTAAATTCTCTAAATCTACCCGCTCAAACTGTCTCGCTTGCAGTTGATTAATAGTAGTTCTAATCCAGAGATAAAAG
>NZ_JADBVE010000184.1:0-11681 GCF_020245285.1 Microcystis sp. M31BS1 | reverse complement strand
TAAGACTTTTAGACTTTTTTGACCTCAAAAAGTGCCAGCCATTGGAGGGATCGGGGCGAAAATTCCTGGACTTTTTCCCTGAAAATTAGGTAATTGACCGTCTGAAAATGGGTAAAACCCTACACCCCACACCCCACACCCTGCCCCCACGAAAAACTTTTTGCCGCAAACCCTACTTAAATGCGTCTTAGCTTACAATCGATACAAAATATCAACGACTAGGATTAAATGGCTACTCATATTGTTACTGGTGTCGCGGGTTTTATCGGTTCTAACTTGGCAGAAAAGCTTTTAGAACAAGGAGATCAGGTGATCGGGATCGATCAATTTAACGATTATTACGACCCCAGTTTAAAGCGCAAAAATGCCCATATTCTAGCCAAATATCCCGAATTTAAGTTAATCGAAGCGGATATACAAGCCCTCGACTGGCGACAACTGTTGCAAGGAGTAGAAGTATTATTCCATCAGGCAGCCCAAGCAGGAGTCAGAGCAAGCTGGGGTGATGGATTTCGTCAATATACCGAAAGGAATATAAATGCTACTCAAATTATTCTTGAGGCCGCTAAGGAAACCCCGTCTTTACAACGGATGGTTTTTGCTTCCACTTCCTCGGTGTATGGCAATGCGGAAACGATGCCGACTCCCGAAACCCTTTGTCCCCAACCAGTTTCACCCTACGGCATCACCAAATTAGCGGCAGAAAGACTCTGTTGGCTATATCACCAGAATTTTAACGTTCCCGTCACTGCCTTGCGTTATTTCACCGTTTATGGACCGCGGCAACGTCCCGATATGGCTTTCCATAAGTTTTTTCAATCAGCGATCGCAGATAAAGCCATCGGCATCTACGGGGATGGCAAACAAACCCGCGATTTTACCTTTATTAGCGATGCTGTAGCCGCTAATTTAGCCGCTGCCGTAGTGCCGGAAGCGGTGGGGGAGGTGTTTAATATTGGTGGTGGTAGTCGCGTGGTTTTGCTGGATGTCTTGGATACTATGGAAAAAGTCATCGGTAAACCGATCGAGCGATCGCATCAAGGACTCGCCCGAGGAGATGCCCGTCACACCGCCGCCGATGTCACCAAAGCCCGTACTATTCTAGGTTATAATCCCCAAGTTTCTTTAGCCGAAGGATTAGCCCAAGAATGGCAGTGGATTCAGGAATTATATTGTTAACGGCGGCAATATCCTTAATAATCAAAAAATCTCCCTTTTACAGGGAGATTTTGGGCAATATCTAGGGTTATCCCCCGACAAACTACACTAATTTCAGATCGGGATAATTGGCGAGAATGTCGTCTTGACTGAGAATATCACCCTCGCTTTGGGGAGTCCAAATCACTTCTACCGCTAAAAGTCGATCGCCTCCCATACTACCAATTTGTTGCAGGGCCTGTTTCAAGTCTTGGGAATCATTAATTTTCGGTAGGGAAAATTTACCGACGATGCCAGCTAAAATAGTCACCAAAATATAGCCTTCCGGTGCGCTTTTAGCTAATTCCCCAGCCGATTCGGGTAAAATATTTTCTTGAGAACCTTGACGCAGTTGATTATTGTAATTAGTTAAGGTTTCCGCCGTTAGTTTACCGCGTTCGTTGAGAGACCACTGATTAAACTTCGCTTCTGCACTGCTGAGGCTGGTTTGTTGGCAATCGACGTTACCATAAACCCAGTATTCCGGATGACGTAACAGGGCCAGGGCCGATTCTTGTAAGACTTCGACGCGTCCCTCGGAGGTGCTAGTATCGACTGTTAGGGCGATTTGATTTAATTCTTGTTGCAGATAACGGGCATTAGCCAACAAACCCACCTGTACTTTAGCCACGGAGACGGTTTCATATCCCGGTTCAACAGCCATACCGTTTTCATCACTGCCTCCACCATTACGGAAAGCATTAACGAGGAAATTGGCAATAGCAAAAAAGATTAACAGAGAAATTAAGCCACCGCCACCACCACCCCAAAAGAAGGGCAAGAGGAAGGGAAAACCAATACCCCCACCGTAACCGGGGGAACTGTAACCACCACCTCTAGAAGGGCTAATACTGCGACTAGGGGCGCGAAAACTACCGCCCCCCATTCTACCCCCCGATGCCGCCAAAGCACTGGGAATAGAACCTAAAATCAGCGTTGTCACTAATCCTAGAACTAATAGCGGCTTGGCAAGCGATCGAACTTTAGTTAAAATTTTGTCAATCATAAGAACACCGAAATACAGCAACCCTTTATTTACTAGCATAACCAGTTTCTCGGTCAGGGATAGACAAATCTTCAAATCAGTTATCAGTGATCAGTTATCAGTGATCAGTTATCAGTTATCAGTTAGAAGGTGTTGGGTATTGAGATTTTAGGGTTTTGGGGTTTTGGGGTTTTTTAGTTGAATTCCCCCATGTCCCCATGTCCCCATTCCCCCATTTCCCCATGTCCCCATTCCCCCATTTCCCCATTTCCCCATTTCCCCAAATTTATGACTTGGAATTTCTCTTCTCCGACGGATTCGGACTTAGGCGATCGCGAAGTACCCTTAGAGAGTCATCATCTCTGGGGTAAACGTATTGCTTTACTGGTAACGGGAGGGATTGCGGCCATGAAAGCGCCGCTAATTGCCCGATCTTTGCGGAAATTCGGGGCTACAGTCGTGGCTTTTGTCTCAGAAGAAGCTTTAAGATACGTCACTAAGGAAGCTTTGGAATGGAGTACGGTTAATCCCGTAGTTAGTCAATTAACGGCAAAAGCAGAACATTTAAGCGATCAATCTCCCTTTGATCTTTATTTAGTCGCCCCCGCTACCTATAACACGATTAATAAGTTTCGTTACGGAATCGCTGACGGAGTGATCACTTCATGCTTGGCCTCGGCCTTAGGACGACAGGAAAAGGGAAAAACTAAAATTCTGCTCGTCCCCACCATGCACGGCAGTTTACATAATGCTATTCTGACCGAATCTTTGCAAACTCTCGATCGCTGGGGAGTCGAGATTATGCCACCCCGGGATGATTACGGTAAGCACAATCTCCCCGGGGAAAAAGAGATTACCGTGGCAGCCTGTGGGATTCTCAGTAATTCTGTGCTGAAAAATATGCCGATTTTAGTCACTGGTGGACCCACACCCGTGATTATCGATAATATCCGTCGTTTAACCAATCGTTTTACCGGACAGTTAGGAGTCGCTATTGCAGAAGAATTATACCTGCGCGGGGCAAAGGTGCAGTTAATCCACGGACGCGGCAGCTATACACCCCCCGCTTATTTACCCCACGAAATTATTGAAACTTATGACGAGTATCTAGGGAAGGTTATGGGAGAATTAGAGAGTAAAGATTATAAATTTGGGATTTTCTCGGCAGCAGTGGCAGATTATCGCTTAGAAAGTCCTTTTTCTGCTAAGATTCCCAGTGGTGGGCAGTTAAATCTTAATTTTGTGCCGACGGAAAAAGTGATTGACAAGGTGAGAGAAAAATTTCCCGATTTAGAGATGGTGACTTTCAAGTATCAGGAGGGAGTTAGTCAGGAGGAGTTACTGGAAATCGCCCGTAAACGCCTAGAAAAGGGCTATCAGGCTGTTATTGCTAATCGGGGCGAGGAAAAGGGCGATCAAGGGGAACAGGTGGCTTATTTGGTCACAAAAGCGGCATTGGGGAAATTTATCGGTAAAAAAGCGATCGCTATTGCCATCGCCGAATATTTAGAACAGCGAGCCAAAAATGTTACAATCAAAAAAATTTAATATTTTTTAATATTAATTTGCAAAAATTTAGGGTAAGACAGTCATGGGTAACATCAACTTCGTCAAAGAGAATAAGATCGTGGTAGCGGCAGATGGGGCGAATTTACGAGAGAAAGCAATCCAGAATGGCGTTGATATCTACACTTTTGGCGGTAAATTGATGAATTGTGGCGGTTACGGTCAGTGTGGTACTTGTATAGTGGCAATTGTCGAGGGTCTGGAAAATCTCTCAGCCAAAACCGACTTTGAGCAGCGCTGTCTGAAGAAAAAACCCGAAAATTATCGTTTAGCCTGTCAAACCATGGTTAATGGTCCGATTAGCGTCCAAACTAAACCAAAATAGCACTTAAGCGTCAGCAACGCACCGGTGGGGAAAGTGCGGGGAGCGGAACCATTGAGGGGTTCAATACCGGCGAAAATTGCTCAACGGATTTAGTATGACTACTCCCTGCTCCCCTCACCGATCGCTCTGCGATCGGTGGGGGGAGCAAATTGCTCATTTTGTCATCTAGATTGCATCCTGATTGGAAACCTCTGGGTAATCTATGAGTAGGGATACTCAAACCTACTCTTCATCGGTGCGTTCCTGAGAGGGATATTCTTTTTTCTCATAAACTTTACATTATTTAATAATTGTTGTAATATTAGTTAAATAAACAAGCTTGTCACTACTCGCCATTTATGCCCATAAAATCTATATATAGCCAAAAAAAGAACTATAGAGGCAATTAAATCCTCAATTGGATTTCTCTCTATCCTTGAGTAACCACTTACTTGTCTCTTTACAAAACGAGAAGAAACCCTGATAGCATCTCCTTAACTGCCCCTGGGGAAGCAATCGGAAAAACGCCATCAATCCCTGAATATCAACCCTCAACCGACGCGCACTCATGAAAACCTCGAAAAACCACACCGATCCAGTTCGCGCCTATCTCAGAGAAATTGGCCGAGTTCCCCTTCTCAGCCATGAAGAAGAAATTCTCTACGCAAAACAGGTACAAAGATTAATTTTTCTGGAAAAAATCAAAGAATCCCTAAGGGCTAAACTCGGCAGCGATCCCAGCGATCGCCAGTGGTCAGAAGCGGCGGAAATTAGTGAAGAACAACTGCGTCGAGAATTAGGGGCAGGGGATTTCGCCAAACGCAAGATGGTAGAAGCGAACCTGCGTCTAGTGGTTTCCGTCGCCAAAAAATACCTAAAACGCAATCTAGATCTATTAGACCTCATCCAAGAGGGAACCATTGGGATGCAAAGAGGTGTGGAAAAATTCGATCCCACCAAAGGCTATCGCTTTTCCACCTATGCCTATTGGTGGATTCGCCAAGCTATCACCCGGGCGATCGCAGAAAAAAGTCGCACCATCCGTCTGCCCATCCACATCACCGAAAAACTGAATAAAATCAAAAAAGCCCAGCGTCAACTAGCTCAAGATAAAGGTCGCGCTGCCACCATTGCCGAATTAGCCGAGGAATTAGACCTAACTCCCAAACAGGTGCGAGACTACTTGGAAAGGTCCCGTCAACCCCTTTCCCTTGACTTAAAGGTGGGGGACAATCAAGACACGGAATTAGGGGAACTCTTGGAAGATACGGGACTTTCCCCCGAAGATTACACTGCCTATTCTTCCCTCCAAGTGGATTTGGAAAAACTGATGGCAGACCTCACTCCTCAACAAAAAGAAGTGATTTGTCTGCGTTTTGGTTTAGATAATGGGCAGCCCCTCACCCTAGCAAAAATTGGCGTTCGACTCAATATCAGTCGTGAACGCGTGCGTCAGATCGAACGAGAAGCGATCGCTAAATTAAGAAAACGCAAGGCCAACATTAGAGAATATCTAGCTAGCTAGGGTCTGCGGCAAAAAGTTTTTCGTGGGGGCAGGGTGTGGGGTGTGGGGAGAATAAAGCGTTCGACAAAAGCTCACGCCGAAGTCTGCCTTTTGGCCTCTGCCGACCGCCCCCTGCCTCCGTTAACGGCGACTTTTCTCAGCTATTTCTCTACTTCTTCAAGATATTTTTTCAGAAAGAGAGCTAATTTTTCTTTAGTGGCGACGGGAACAGAATCTAGACGGGTAAGAATAGCGTATTTAAGGGCAGAATGAGCGGCAGAAACGGGAGGATTAGCTACCAGACGGCGCACCGTTTCCTGGATCACTTTTTGGGCATTAATAGCGTTATGGTGTAGATTTTCGATCACCATTTCTACCGTGACATGATCGTGATCGGGATGCCAACAATCGTAATCGGTAACTAGAGCTAAGGTAGCGTAGGCAATTTCCGCTTCTCGGGCTAATTTTGCCTCAGTTAAATTAGTCATACCGATGACGGTTGCCCCCCAACTTCTATAGAGATTTGATTCCGCTTTAGTAGAAAAAGCCGGCCCCTCCATACAGAGGTATGTACCGCCGCGATGCAAGGTAACTTCCGGTAGGTTTAAACTGGCGACGGCATCCCCTAAAATGTTGGCTAATTGGGGACAAACGGGATCACCAAAGGCCACGTGGGCAACAATTCCTTCCCCAAAAAAAGTCGCTATTCTCTCTTTAGTTCTGTCAATAAATTGATCGGGAATGACTAAATCTAGGGGTTTAACTTCGGCTTTGAGGGAACCAACTGCCGAAGCGGAAATAATATATTCAACCCCTAATTGTTTGAGAGCGTGAATATTAGCTCGAAAGGGTAATTCGGTCGGTAAAAAATGGTGACTTCTGCCATGACGCGCTAAAAAGGCAACTTCTGTTCCCTCTAAAGTCCCGAGAATTAAAGCATCGGAAGGAGAACCAAAAGGAGTATCGAGGGATACTTCCCGCACATCCTTGAGGGCATCCATTTTATACAAACCACTGCCGCCAATGATGCCAATTTTTACCGTCGTCATAGTCTTGGAAAGAATTAGTTATCGTTGCCTTGATTTTACCATAATTGAGCGATTCCGTTAAGGCCTTACTTTTTCTTTTTCTTGCCCTTGAGGGAACCATTAATTAAACCATTAAAGCCATAAATTTCTTCAGTTCCCGCGATGGTAACTAATTCCACCTCTTTCGTGTCTCCCGGTTCAAATCGAACTGATGTACCCGCGGGAATATTCAGATGGGTTCCTTTGGTTAATTTGCGCTGAAACTCCAGGGCCTGATTAACTTCATAAAAATGATAGTGGGAACCCACTTGAATCGGTCGATCGCCTGTATTAGCCACAGAAATACGCAGGGTGTCGCGACCGACATTAATCTCGATCTCCCCGGATGGTGTGATAATTTCTCCCGGAATCATAACTGCTAAAAATCTCCTGTTAGTGAATGGGATTGTGAACGGTAACTAATTTAGTACCATCGGGAAAAGTCGCTTCGATCTGCACTTCCGTAATCATTTCCGGGATACCTTCCATTACCTCCTCGCGAGTTAATAAAGTAGTGCCGTAACTCATCAATTCAGCCACGCTACGACCTTCCCTGGCACCCTCGAGCATGGCGGCGCTAATATAGGCGATCGCTTCGGGATAATTTAACTTGATCCCGCGATTTTTGCGTCTTTCGGCGAGCAGTGCCGCCGTGAAAATGAGTAATTTATCTTTTTCTTGGGGCGAAAGTTGCATAGATAGGCCTTTTTTTACACAGATGCTAGGGTTATTGTAGTTCTTGGCCAGATAGTTGTAGCGATCGAGTTGTGAAAATTTATCTTGAATGTCCGGTCCTCCTATCCATTAGTCAGATCTTTCTTAACAAAAAGAGAAGAAACTTAAAAAAAGGGGAAACGATTGATAGGTATAGTTTTGAAAGAAGGAATCAAGGTGGAGGTGAGCAAAAAAAATGGAGAAATGGGCAGCCCAAGAATTACAGTATGCAGACCTAGGGGACACCAGAAGAAAGTAATAAATCTTCAAGAAGCTTTGGAATTACACTTTGAACCGCCTTGTGCAACAGTTATTCCTCAATTGCAGAAAATCACTGTACGGGCGAAGCATTTGGGCATAACCTATCGCTAAAATCCTAGATTTCCTATCCGAATGCTTCGCCCCTACCCCGACCAATGTTTAGGCTATGCTAAAATGGTGATAAAAGCATAGAATCCTATGTAGTTTAATTAGTTGAAAATGAATCAGAGAAAGTTATGTTAACAGAGATCAATATTGGCACTTTTATAAAAAGCGATCCCAAAATTCATGGAGGTTGTCCTATTATTGCGGGAACTGCTGTTACTGTACGAAGAATAGTGATCTGGTATAAATTAGGATATAGCCCTGAAGAGATTGCCGATGAAATTCCTCATCTATCTTTGGCACAGGTTTATGATGCTTTGACTTACTATCATACTAATAAAGAAACAATAGAATCAGAAATTGCAGACGAAGCTGCGGAAGCAGATCGCCTTGAAGCATTACATTATTCTCCTTCCTAATTATGAGTAGAATTAGCTTATATATGGATGAAGATTCCACAGCGTTCAAAAGGCTTTAGATAATCCGGCTTGTTTCAAAACTGCATTAGCAGTATGGCGTGATTTAATACTATTATCAACTACAAATCTTCTTTATGTCAGAGGACTATACCAAATTTCATGATCTCCTTTCCCTTGACGTTCAAAATAACATCTGGCTGCTGAGAGCATTTTTTTTAATGCAGGTGTTAAAGAAGTAGCCATCTAAACAGCGCACTCAATTGATTCTTGACGATGACTAATTAGTTCAAAAGTTATCGCTTTTTGAGGTTCAATGGTAATTAGATGATTGAGTTGTAATAATTCTGGAATTATCTGTCGTAATTTAGCTGTTAAAGCTTCGATGGTATCAGCTTCGGTGACTAATCCCGGAATATCTTCACTCTCTGCTACCCACACTTGCGCCTCTCGATCCCAAAATGCTTCTACTTGGTACGGTTTTTGATTCATGATGATTTAGTTCAAGTGAGTAGAATTAGCTTATATATTAATCAAGATTATACAGTGCGATCGCCTTTTTGACAACCCTACTACCAATCCCCAACCTTTGATGATCGCCGATGAATCGCTTATAATTGAATTAACCGCCACGCCATTAATGAACAAAGCACCCAATCCTATCCAACCCTCATTAGGTGCTGCCTAATTTTCAATTAAGTACGGGATGATAAAATATGCAATATCAAGTCAATCTCAAACAAACAGAAGAGGGATATGCCGTTTGGTGTCCTAGTTTACCTGGCTGTGCTTCTCAAGGGATAACTAAAGAAGAAGCACTCAATAATATTCAAGATGCAATTCAGTCTTATTTAGAAGTTGCTGCAGAATTAAATCAAGGGATCGAATCTTATTATGTAGAAGTTGAATTAAATCATGCCTAGTCTTGCTGGAATTAATCATCAACGAGCAATTAAAGCCTTTGAAAAAGCAGGATTTCAGATTGTTCGACAGGGAAAACATATTACCATGACTGATGGACAACATATTCTCACTATTCCAAGGGCTAATCCAATTAATGCCTATACAATGGGAACAATTATTAAAGGTTCGGGATTAACTATTGAAGAATTTAAAAAACTTTTATAAAACAATCTCAACCCATGAACGAACAACGCACCCAATCCTGTCTAAATTATGATTTTTTTGATAATTTGACTGACTAGGATTTCTCTCGGCTATCATCCCTGTGATACAAGAAAATATGCAGTATTAAAAAATCAAATCAAAGAGTAAGGGTATTATTTGCCATGAGTCAATATGTTCTACTTCGGATTCAAGTCATTCAGGAAGAATTAGAAGCCTTAAAAAAAACGGTCATTCATCAACTTGAAGGTTCTCGCAATAAGACTCAAATTAAAGGTTTATGGAAAGATGTTGTGATCAGTGATGACGATTTAGAAGAAGCTGAAAAAGCAGTTTTTCGAGATTAGTTTACATTTCATTTTTATAACAAACGCTATAGTTCTCGTCAATGATCTTTTTAAGAGTTTAAATCTTTAAAGGGATTGATAACCTGTAAGCTATTATTGATAAGTACCTAGGCAAAATTATTTACACATGACGATCATTGCCCCGTAAGGGTTTTAGCTCGATCGGGCAGGTAATTAATTTTGCATGACTACTTAATTAAACCATCTTGCATATCTTCTGAGTAGAGAATAGTTGCATCGCCTAAAACTGCACTAGCAACAATCAGGCTATCCCAAAATGAAATTAAATAGCGATCTCGTAATTTCACGGCATACTCAAGGGTTTCGAGGGAGACAGGTAAGATTTCACACCCTTGGGTAAATTCTTCAAGTAGATTTTGAATCTGTAAATTATTAAACCCTGCTTTGCGGATTAAATTTGAGCAAACCTCATTAACAACTTGTGTACTAATTATCAAGTTTCCTTGATTCGTAATATTTGTCGCTATTTGTTGCTTAGGGATGGCATTAGGATCGCTACAATTAACAATGAAGCGATACAGCCAAATATTAGAATCAATAAAGAAGGGTTGAGATTAACCAGCGTTCATTCGCTTCTTCTCTGGTAAGAGGATGGAAGTCTTCAATTTTAATCGGATTTGCTGTTAACTGGGCGATTATACCCGTTTCTGACCATTTTTGACAAGTAACCTGGGAAATTGAATTCGATTCTATAGTGAGTTTAACGCACTGTCCTTCATTGAGTTGGAGATTACCAAGAGGACGTAAAACGCCATTTTCAAAGACGGCTTCACAGGTTTGTTGCGGCATAACTCAATCCTTAATTCTAAATTACTATTATTTTAACCGATGATTGTGTCTAAATTATGATTTTTTTGATTGTTTGATTGACTAGGATTTTTTTCGGCTATCATCCCTGTGATACAATTCTGATAATCTACCCATTCAATCCCTGTACGGGCGAAGCATTCGTGCATAATCTATCACTGAAATCCTAGATTTTTTATCCGAATGCTTCGCCCCTACCCATCAATCTCCCATCCGCCATGCCATGAATGAACTGAAAAAATATCGACAATCTATTCGCTTGAAAGGCTATGATTATAGACTTAATGGAGCTTATTATATAACAATTTGTTCTTATCAGAAGCAGTATTTATTTGGCGAAATTGTTGAAGGAAATATGGAGCGAAATTTACTTGGTGATACTGTTGAAGCAGTATGGTATAGACTGCCTCTACATTTTAAGTTTATTGAACTAGATGCTTTTATTGTCATGCCCAATCATATTCATGGAATTATAGTAATACAAAATCAAGCTCTGGAAAAGGCTGCACACGATTCGCAATATCCTCACGGTACAATGCCGGAATCTTTGGGGGCTATTGTGCAGAATTTTAAATCAATTTCTACTCGTAAAATTAATCGTTTATGTGGCGATCGCCTCAAAGTTTGGCAGCGCAATTATTATGAACATATCATTCGCAATGAAGATTCTTATCAAAAAATCCGGCAATACATTCTTGACAATCCGCGAAATTGGGAACAAGACGAGAACAATCTTAATAAATTCAAACCAATGTAGGGGCAAATAACCTGTGGGGACGAATAACCTGCGGGGACGAATAACCTGTAGGGGCGAAGCATTCGGGCAATAACATATCGCTGAAACCATAAATTTCTTATCCGAATGCTTCGCCCCTACCCCGGGCAATAAACTAATAACCTTCGCCTATTATCCCTGTGATACAATTCTGATAATCTCCCCATTAAATCCCTGTACGGGCGAAGCATTCGTGCATAATCTATCACTGAAACCCTAGATTTTATATCCGAATGCTTCGCCCCTACCCCAGACAATAACCTTCGCCTATTATCCCTGTGATAAAATTACGATAATCTCCCCATTCAATCCCTGTACGGGCGAAGCATTCGTGCATAATCTATCGCTGAAACCCTAGATTTTATATCCGAATGCTTCGCCCCTACCCCAGACAATAACCTTAGCCTATCATCCCTGTGATACAATTATGATAATCTCCTCATTAAATCCCTGTACGGGCGAAGCATTCGTGCATAATCTATCACTG
>NZ_JADBVE010000183.1:0-3297 GCF_020245285.1 Microcystis sp. M31BS1 | reverse complement strand
TCAATTGTCTATCTTTTGGTATTAACCTGTTTGTGCCTTAAGTCCTTCCCTGTATGGATTTCAGCTACTTTTGAGCGTAGGCGCTCTCATCGAATTTTATTTTAAGTTAATTATTTGCATAACAATTCCCGAAGAGCCTTTATTATTTTTGAAGAAAAACCTGATGAGTTGAACTTTGCTGGTCAGAACTTACAAAATCTATCATTCAAAAATAAGAACTTGACCGGTGCTAATTTTACAGGTGCTGATATTCGCGGTTGTTCATTTGAAGGATCAATTTTAGAAAATGCCAACTTTTCCTTGGTTAAAGCAGGTCGCAGTAATCAACAACTTTTCTATGCCATTCTCTGCATAGTAACTTTAATTATATCGAGTGCAAATATTTATTTTTTTGGCATTGAATATGTCAACAACTTAGTGATTTTTATCCTTCTATTAATAGCTGCTGTTTGGACGAATTTTACCAATTTATTGAGTTTAATCTTAATAAATTTAATGGTAATTTCAACTGACAAGAGAATTGATAGCATTAAAAAATCTAGCAATATTCAATCAACTTACCGTGCCTATACAGATCACTTTGGTAATAACTTTTTCTGGATGCCTTTTTGGTTAGTCTTAATGACTTTAACAGGAATAGAATCAATACGAAGATTTGTATATATCAGCACAAATGGAGTAATTATAAACATAAACACTATTTTCTTTTTAGTTCTTCTGGGTTTATTTATCTTCTTTTTATATCGCGTAGTAATTCTTGCTTTTCTTTCTCCTGTTGGATATAGCGGAACTTATTTTAATAAGGCTAATTTAAATCACGCCATTTTTAATCAGGCGAATTTGAAAGATTGCAACTTTACTCATGCCAATTTAGACAATTGTAACTTTGAAAGGGCAATCTTTATCCGTTCTAGATTTGAAAATACTAGCCTTGCTTACACTAATTGGGAAGCTGCCAAATTTAAAGGAAAATTAAATCATTTTTCTAGCTACTTAATTAATGATAAAGTAAGACGATTGCTTATTACTAGAAGTGGTAGAGATAGTAATTTTCAAGAAGCATATTTTGAACAAGTAGATTTGAGCAATGTTGATTTAAGTGGTTCTAACCTAAATAAGGCAAATTTCCAAAACGCGCTTTTGGCGGGAGCGAATCTTGCTAATGCTCAAGCTTTAGGAACGGATTTTACCGGAGTCATTATTAATAAGGACACTAATTTTGAAAATCTACGAATTGATTCAAAAACAAAATTTCCTGATGACTTTGCTGAAGATATTTTGGATAAATGTAGTGAAGATATTTTGGATAAATGTAGTATTGTAGAATTTCGGAATTTTAATTTTTCTGGGCGTAACTTACAAAATCTTTCGTTTAAAGATTTAGACTTGACCGGTGCTGATTTTTCGGGTGCTGATATTCGCGGTTGTTCATTTGAAGGAGCAATCTTAGAAAATGCAAATTTCTCCTCGGTGATAGCTGGTCTGAGTCGTAATCAATTTCTGTTATTGATCCTCTCTACAGTGATAACTATTATTTTAACTGGAAGTCTTGAATTATTGGCTATAGACTATGTTAACTCACATTTCAGTGTATTCTTACGACAATTTACGGGTATGATGGCAGTCCCTTTTATTTGGTTAACTCACTTGGTAGTTGGACTTATCGTTGTAGCAATTGCTGCTGGTATAAATCTTCTAATTTTATTTTTATTATGGCGACTAAAACAAAACCAAAGCAAAAGTCTTGAAATCCTTAATCTAAATCATTTTGGTGATATTGAAGCCGTTCAAATTTATAAGCCTTTTCACACTTTTATCTTATCCCTTTGTTGGGGATTAATGACGATATCAGCTATCGGCTCACTATTTTTCTTGATAAACTCTTATAGCTATACAACTGGAAATACCATTAATATAATTGTTTTATCACTTCTTTTAATTTCTTTTTTATTCTTTTTATTACTTGCAATTTTTGCAACTGTAACTTATACCGAAATAGGCTTTAATGGAACTTCATTCAATCATACTATTTTGAACAATTCCACATTTTATCAAGCTAATTTAGGATTATGTTATTTTGTTAATGCTAACTTAGACAACTGTAACTTTGAAAGAGCAAATTTTACCAGAGTTGATTTTACTGATTCGAGCCTTATCTATACCAACTGGAAAGGCATTAAAATTGGTGGTTTTAGTGAATATTATGGCTACCTAAAAAATGATAATATAAGACAACTTGTTGTCACTAGAAATGGCAGAGATAAAAATTACAGAGGATTAGATCTGACTCAGCTAGATTTACAAGGTGTAGATTTATCTGGTGCAGATCTGCGAAATGCTGACTTAAGTGGCTCTAATTTGAGAAATGCTAAACTTAATCGAGCTAATTTACAAAATGCTAAGGTTTTTGGGACTGATTTTTCAGAAGCTGTTATTAGTAATTGTAAACTCGAAAACTTACTTATTGATGATGATACTAAATTTCCAGATAATGTAAGAATACCCCATGATGATCAAACAAATAATTCCGTCAATTTAAGCAATCAGGTTCTTGATTTTTCCAATCGAACCTTACGCAATATATCCTATGTCGGGCAAAATCTTGAAGGAGCTAACTTCAGTAACTCTGTGATTATCAACTGTAATTTTAAAGATGCCAACTTAAGAAAATCGAATTTTTTGTCTGCTACAATAACAGTAAAATCTTATAGCTTAATTTATCATTTAACATGGTTACTCTATGGAGCTTTTATAGGCATACAAACATTTTTTAATCATCATTTTTTTGCACTAATTTTTTTAATTTTATCAATTTTTATAGCCCCGTTCATAACTTTTTTTTCTTATGGAAGAAACACTGAATTTCCTCTATTATACTTTATTTTGTCCGCAGCAATAATCAGTAATAAATGTTTGTATCTCGTGTTTAATTTTCAAATTCAGCACCTTTTTTCCTATATTGATTCTTTGTTGGTAATATTTTGTTGTGTGTTTTTTATTTTCTATGTTTATAAATTTTTGGAGAGAATTGGTGGGAATTTATTATTTGATTCTACTAATCTAGATGGTGCAAATTTTAGTAATTCCACTCTGCATAATTGTGATTTTAGAAATGCAACAATTGATCATATTGACTGGTCAGATGCTAAGTTTATTAACCTGACTGACGGACACATTTTTCAATACAAAGACAAGTACTGTTATGTGAAAGCCTCAAACTCCTGAATAAAAGAAAAGGTAATTTTGCCATAATAATCCTGACGAGCTTTGCGAGAAGAGCCAACAGGGAAAAGGGTC
>NZ_JADBVE010000182.1:0-17254 GCF_020245285.1 Microcystis sp. M31BS1 | reverse complement strand
TAACCCTTATATAGAAAGGCATTTAGCGATTTTTGTCAATTGTTTTTGCTCTAGAGCGAACTAATCAATTAAGTCTCTTACCAGATAAGGATTTAGTCGATTTATGCCCCCCTATCGAACCATACCAAGTAACGAAGAGCCATAAAAATAAGAGCAAATTGAAATTATAGGAGTTTAATCAATGACCACCACCACTGCTACGGATAATGATTTAAAAAGACTAGAAGATTTAATCCTCAATGGACAGAAGATAATCGAACATCGATTCAACGAGATCGACAATCGACTGACTACCATGGACAATCGACTCACCACCATGGACAATCGACTCACCACCATGGACAATCGACTCACTACCATGGACAATCGACTCACTACCATGGAAACTCGACTGATTGAGGTGGACAATCGACTCACTACCGTGGACAATCGACTCACTACCGTGGAAACTCGACTCACTACCATGGAAACTCGACTGATTGAGGTGGACAATCGACTCACTACCGTGGACAATCGACTCACTACCGTGGAAACGCGACTCACTACCACGGAAACTCGACTGATTGAGGTGGACAATCGATTGAAGGTGATCGAGAATGGACAAGCGGAAATAAAAGCTGATGTCAAAAATCTTCAAAAAGATACTACCGATTTAAAGATTGAACTCACGGAAGTTAAAGGTGATATTAAAACTCTTGATAGTAAATTTGATGACATGAATAAACGCTTAGAGAAAGTCGAAGGAACCCAAAAAAATCAAATTTGGACATTGATAACTGTCTTAAGTGGTTCCCTACTAGCCGTGGGATTTAGAAGTTTTTTTATCAACAATAATCCCTAATCTCAGCAAGAGAATTGCTATAATTTGCTCACTAAAACAATGAAAAGCGATCGCCTAATTCTCCGTCCTTGGCAACTACCCACAGACAAAGAGTCTTTTTTTCAGATCTATCAAAATTCCGAAGTCACTTATTTTTTACCGAGAATTCGTCAGTTAGCCACGGATATTGAGAGTTTAAATGCCCATTTTTCCGAAAGATTACCAACTGTTCGTAATCAAGGTAATGGCAGCGATTGGTGGGCAATGATCGATCGAAAAAATAATCAGATTATCGGTTCGATAATTTTACAGAATTTACCCGATAACTACGGTTATCCTACCCCAGATAGCGAAATTGGTTGGCATTTACGACGCGATTATTGGGGACAAGGATACATAACCGAAGCGGCTAAAGTTATTCTAGAATACGGCTTAATCACCTTACAATTGCCGATTATCTACGCAGTGGTTAATCCCGATAATTATCGCTCAATTCGTGTCACCGAAAGATTAGGAATGCAATCAATGGGATTAACGAATAAATACTACGACACTGAAGCACTTTTATTCTCGATCGAAGCTTAAAGTTCATTAATAATTATTGATTGTTTCTTATTTTATGGATGCTGTGGTGGTCATGCTAAACCCATTCTTGCTCAAAAAGCAAAAAGGGAAATATATTCCCTTTTTCTAGCTTTTATGGACCCAGATCCTAAACCGCTTCGGGTTTAACACCTCTTTGGTCGAGAACTTTCTGTAATTCAGCTTCGTCGGTTTTGGTCAAAGAAGTACGTAACACTTTACCTCCGTAGGGGGCCACTTCATCGAGGACCTTATCGGGGGTAACTTTTTGGACGAGAACAAAGAGAGCAGAGGTACTGGGCTGCAGGGTTTCTCCCAATTCGCGCATAAAATTGTCATCCACACCGATATCACTTAAAGCACCTCCCAAAGCGCCACCAGCAGCACCGAGGACGGCCCCTAATAAAGGGGATAAAAAGAGCATTCCGATTAATAATCCCCAGAAACTGCCACTAGCGGCTCCTGCTGCCGTTAAATTGACCGCTTGCTTGAGTTTAATCTGGCCATCTTTGTTTTTAACCACTACGGCAGCATCTTCTAACTCGATGAGATGTTCCTGTTGCAGTTTAGCCAAAGTTAAACGAACTTCTTCTGCTTTAAATTCGTCCTCATAGGCGATGACAAATAGATCAGCCATAGTTTTTCCTCGATTATTAGTAAATAAAACCTTTATACACTACTTTTGCCGGATTAAAAAGTTTGAGGTATCGGAGAATACCGAAAACCCATGGGGATTAGGTGTCATAGATACGCGCTTCAAAAGCATCGGGATTTTCTTGACAGTATTCCTCAAAATAGGTTTTTTCTGGTTTTTTAGCGCGTTGGTGTGCCAATTCTGCCTGTAATTCCTCAACAACATCCCAAGCTGCGGCACAATCGGGAGAATTTCCCCCTTTTTCAGCACAGACTGCCCGGGCAATATCTCTAGCTTTGATAATCTCCGCTTCTAAATCAAGACTGCGGGGCTTTTCGACAGCGTTACCTTTATGGAGGATATCACTAACAGAGATAACACCGAGCAAACCGCCTTTAATTACCGGTGCGAAACGAATACCGGTATTAGCAAATAAGCGGGCCACATATTCAACCCCGAGGTCGGGATTAATCACGATGCAGGGTTTGCTCATCACTTCATAGACGCGCACTTTTTGCGGATCTTGACCGAAAGCGACGACTTTATAGACAATATCGGTTTCGGTGATAATTCCGTAAGCATCCTCATCGTGACGGCGATCAACAATGAGAGTTCTAATGTTCTTTTCTCTCATCAATTGCACCGCTTTGGCAACGGTTTCAGAACCTTTAATCTTGGCCACCTCCGTGGTCATAATTTCAGCTGCTTTCATAGTCATATTTGGAGAAGTTAAGTTGTGCCTTTGTTATTTTAAGACATAAACTGACCCCTAATACTAACGGCTGACGGCTAAAAAACCGCTCCCTGATTAACGCCATTCCACCAGTTGTCGTTCTTGGACAACCAAACCATATACTGTCTCGGTTTGACGGGCTAAATTCGCCCAATGAAAGCGTTTTTCTAGGTCTTCGTAGGCGTTATTAGCTAATTCGTGGGCGTATTCGGGATGATTTAAAACCTCCAAAATGCCCCAAGCGAGGGAATCGGGATTATTGACCCGGGTGACAATTCCCGTTTGACCATGACGGACAACTTCGGGAAAACCGCAGGTATCGGAAACTACCACGGGAACCCTAGCGGCGAAACTTTCCAGGGCGACAATGCCAAAAGGTTCGTAAAGACTGGGAAAAACGGCACAATCGGCCACGGTTTGGAAGCGATCGAGGTTTTCATCGGACATAAAGCCCGTAAAATAACAATGATGCCAGATACCGAGATGCCAAGCCTGTTGTTTAAGTTTGTCGGTATTGCCGCCACCGATAATCACAAATTTAGTTTTAGCCTCGGTCTGAGCGAGGACTTTTGGGGCAGCGTTGAGTAACACCGAAACCCCCTTTTCAAAGGTCATGCGCCCGACATAATAGACGATTTTTTCGTGATCTTCGGCATATTGACGACGAAAAGCTCGGTAATCAAAGTTAGGGTCTCTTTGCTTTTTCTCGGCCCGAATACCGTTATAAACCACATCGATCTTATCCCAGGGTGCGCCCAAAGCCCGATGGACTTCATGACGCATATAGCCGGTACAGACGATAACGCGCCAAGCATTATAGACGAGGGTTCCCTCTTTGCCGGCGATATAGCGTTGGGTGTCGGTGTGCAGTCCGTTATAACGTCCGTATTCCGTGGCGTGAATAGTGGCAATCAGGGGGATTTTAAAGAGATGTTTCATGGCAATGGCCGCATCCCCTACTAACCAATCGTGGGCATGAACAAGGTCAAATTTTCCGTATTCGGCGATTAGTTTGCCGCCCTGTTGCCCCATGCTGTTATTCATGTTGACCACCCAATGGAAAAAGTCATTGCCGGGGGGGACGGGGACGCGGTGGATGTGAATGCCTTCGACCAGTTCGTAACTGGGGGCCTGACCGAATTCGATCGTGATTAAATGGACTTCATGACCGAGTTTGACGATTTCGGGATAGAGTTCAGCGACATGACGGGCGATACCGCCCACTAATCGCGGTGGAAATTCCCACGCCAACACTAAAATCCTCATTTTTCCCTAACCTCGACCTGATTTAAGCTGGTAAGTAATCATGACATCCCCATGGTATCTATTTTGGCTCTGGTTTCTTCCTCTAATTGCCACTCTCCCTGCGCCAGTCTTGAGAGGATTTCTTGTCGCCACTTGCTTAATTGTTCCTGAAAAGCGGCCGTTTGTAGATCGTTGCGCCAGAAAATTAGGGCCGATTCGCCAGTTTGCGGATAATAATTTTTACGCTCTCCAGCGATGCGGAAGCCAAAATGCTCGTAGAGCGCGATCGCTGACTGGTTCGATACCCTCACCTCTAGCGTAGCCCTTTCCAGTTGTCTTTGTACAGCTTTCTCAAGCAGTTTGTAGAGAAGCAGTTTTCCTAATCCTTGTCTTTGATAGTCGGGATAAATTGCCAGGAGGGTAATATGCGCTTCTTCGAGAATTGCCCAAGAACAAGCTAATCCGATTAGGGTTTCGTCCTCCCCGTCCAGGGTAAGAATTAATAATTCACTGTTGGGGCTGTTTAATTCCCGTTGATATCCCGATAACGTCCAGATACCGCCGAGACTGGTGCGATCAAGTGCTACCATGGCGGCAAGATGTGGGGATTTTGGGGTTTTAAGCTGGATTTTTGGCATTTATCGGGGAACGCGAGCGGGGAACGGGAGAGGGGTGTGGGGTGTGGGGAGTTTTCTCAGTTAACTGATAACTGATCAGTGATCAGTGATCACTGATCACTGATCACTGATCACTGATCACTGACTCCTAACCCAATAGTAGATGTGGGATTTTTGCAGGAGTTCTATTTTCTGACAAATATAAGCAAAAGTTATTTATTGACTGCAAAAACTTGAGAATATTTAAATTAACATTCCGCAATATTTATAAATTCTTAAGAATTAATTGAGAAAGATTTTTATTTAACAACGATGTTATCATAGTTACAGCGATTTTACTGAATTTCATAATGGGTTATTCTATGCTTTTTTGGGCAGCAATGGTTGAAACCTTTGCCACACCTAGAAGGTAATCCCAATTAAGACGGTTAAATCAGTCAATTTCACCCACAACGATGATCTTTTTTTTGTGTAGTTTTATTGCAAAAAAAAAGTTTTTTTGACAAAAAGCACAAAGTATGATAATAAACAACGTATTTCTGGCTGCGAGTAATTATTAAACCTCTTGCATAATTAATTTTTCAGGGTTCAAAAACGGCAAAAATAAGGATTAAAGGCTCTTCTGGTTTCTGTGTGGAAACTAGGTCTATACTGATAGAATATCCGCAAAATAGTCCTAAAAGTCTTTCCCAGTAAACATTTCACGATTCCATAAGCAAAAATTATCACACAAAGTCGAGAAGAGCCGATTAAATGGCATAAAGTGTGTAAATAGACCATTTAACTGATTATTATTCATTTTTAATTCTCCTGACTACTGACTACTGACTACTGACTCCTAACCCTAGCAACAATTTTTGGTTTTTACAAAAGGTCTATTGTAGAGGAGGAAAAGGGAGAGGGGAGAGGGGAGAAAAGCTGACGGCTTCAAGATCAGTGATCACTGATCACTGAAACATCACCCATCTTAAGTAGGGAGGCACAATTATTTGTAGGATGGGTTAGTGGTAGCGTAACATAATCGGGCGTTGGGTTTCATGCTTCAACCCAACCTACGTTCTGATCACTGAAACATCACCCATCTTAAGTAGGGAGGCACAATTATTTGTAGGATGGGTTAGTGGTAGCGTAACATAATCGGGCGTTGGGTTTCATGCTTCAGCCCAACCTACGTTCATCTCCCGTCTCGGAGTCTCGGAGTCTCGGAGTCTCGGAGTCTCGGAGTCTCGACTAGGAAATTAATTTTGCACGACTACTTAACATTTCCCCAGTATTCTCAAAATCGAATAGTATAGATTGAAATAACTCAATGTACGCAAACCTATGGATGGCAGCTTAATCCTGTTCAATATTCTCAATCCGCCGGTTTTGTTCTTTTTCTTAGGAATGCTGGCAGTATTTTTTAAATCCGACCTAGAGATTCCCCAACCACTGCCTAAACTCTTTTCTCTCTATCTGTTGATGGCGATTGGTTTCAAGGGAGGTTATGAACTAGCGGAAAGTGGCATCAATAACCAAATTGCTTTAACTTTGATTGCCTCTGTGGTTATGGCTTGCATCGTTCCCATTTACACTTTCTTTATCCTGAAAATTAAACTCGATAGTGCCAATGCAGCAGCGATCGCAGCAGCCTATGGTTCCATTAGTGCCGTTACTTTCATCACCGCCAGTTCTTTTTTAGAAAAACTTCATATTTCCTATGGCGGTCATATGGTAGCGGCCTTAGCTTTAATGGAATCGCCGGCGATTGTAGTGGGTTTAATCCTGGTGCGAGTCTTTAAAGAGAAAAATGGCGAAGAAGAAGCGTTTTCTTGGTCAAAGGTTCTACATGAAGCCTTTTTAAATGGTTCGGTATTTCTCTTAGTCGGTAGTGTTGTTATTGGTATGCTCACGGGGGAAAGAGGCTGGGAAAAATTACAACCTTTCACTCAAGGGATTTTTTATGGTGCTTTAACTTTCTTTCTCCTAGATATGGGATTAGTGGCTGCGAAAAGAATTCGAGAATTAGGCAAAACTGGTTCTTTTCTCATCGGTTTCTCGGTGTTCATTCCCGTCATCAATGCTATGGTGGGGATTCTCATCGCTAAGGTTCTCGGATTTGAACAGGGCAATGCTTTATTATTCGCTGTTTTGTGTGCCAGTGCCTCTTATATTGCTGTTCCTGCGGCCATGAGAATGACTGTTCCTGAAGCTAATCCTAGTTTATACGTTTCTATGGCCTTGGCTTTAACTTTTCCTTTCAATATCATCATCGGTATTCCTCTGTACCTAGAGATGATCAAAATCATTGGCTGTGGAGTCTAAAAGGCCCGGCGGTTTTTAAATAATTCCTGTCAAAATTGTTCTCTTTCACTTGTCCCTTTTTTACTGAACTACCATGCTTGAATCCCCCCATCCTTCCCTACAAACTGTCAAAAAAGTGGACATAATTGTTAGTCATGCTTTTCTGGAAGAAACCTTAAGCGTTCTTGATGTTGTCGGAGTTTCCGGTTATACCGTCTTTGGCAATGCTTCGGGAAAAGGCGATCGAGGTTTATCCTGTGATGACTTCGATTGTGATTACAGTGGTAGCTATATTATGACGGTTTGTAATAGTGACGAACAACTTGGTCGTCTGATCGATAAAATTCAGCCTATTTTAAAAAAAGCTGGCGGAATTTTTGTGGTGACTACGGCCCAATGGCTAACTCATTAGACCTCTTGTAAAAATCAAAAATTGTCGTAAGTAGGGAGGCACAATTATTTGTAGGATGGGTTAGCGGTAGCGTAAACTATGCGGGGGTTGGGTTTCATGCTTCAACCCAACCTACGTTCATCTTATATTTAATTCCCCCACCTACTTAGTTAATTAGGAGTCAGTGGTCAGGAGTCAGCAGTCAGGAGAACGATCTTTTCCGGTTTAGAATTTATCTGTATCTGGTCTGGGGCCAACAGCGCCAGCAGGATTAACAAAAAGATTACCCCCAGCTTCATTTTGGAAGATACAATCGATTTTCGGTTTGCCTTCCAAGGGGCCGGTATAACCAAAGGTATTCATCCGGTTTTTACAACTTTGTACCTGCTGTCCATCGACTAATTTTTGTTGTTCTAAAATTGACCAGTTATTGCGTCGCAAAACGCAACCGGGTTGCATGACTGGTTGGGTGACAAAAACATTAAAGGGGTTAAGGGTGACATAAACCCGCAAATCGGTGACAATGGCACTGGCCCCAAATTGCACGCATAATTCCGCATTGGGGGCGCTGCGATCAATTACTTCCCGGGAGGCGACGTTTTCGGGGCTAAAATTGGCAGTAGAACTGAATACCAGACCGAGACCCACTCCTAGTACAAAAATACCACCAATCAGGGCAATCATGGCATAGTTCAATTTTGCCAATAGGCCACCGGGGGACGAAGCGCGGGAGTCATCGCCATAGGAGCGGTCATAATCACGATCACGCGATCGAGGAGGAGTATAACGGGGTCTTCTATTCATAGAAATTTCTTTTCTGGCTGCTATGGCGGTCAGTCGTTAGCTATTAGCTTATCATTGTTCTATCCTAGCAACCCGGGGGATAACCGACAGGATAGGTCTGGTATAGGGCTATATCGTTTTTTTTGGGGTTAGTATGCTATGGTGGATCACTAAACAGAGTAAGTCAGCCTAATCCAAGTTTCTATGCTAGATATTAGCTAGACAAATTCGGAGCGGAGGAACCATATTTGGGGGCGTATTTCTAGATTTTTTAGCCTAGAAAAGGATATCTCTCTATCCTAGCCCGTCAGCTAACTTCGTAGGCGTGGGGGGGAAGACTGAAACATCACTACATTCCTAGCAATGTCTTGATCGGTTCAGTTATGTCACTGGGACTACTTGATAGTCATAACTCAAAGGAGACATTGTTTATGGGGATTTTCATGTTAGATTACCGATCGCAACAATTTTAAGATTTTCCGTAGATAACCATATTTTCTATGAGTTTGCTGTACATTCTTTGGGCAAACTTTTAGTCCTATCGAGAAACCGAAAGTAAAAACAGGATCAAAAATGCTGGAATCTTTACCAATGTGGATTGCTGCGATGACTTTTGTTGCAGTCATTGTGGTTATTATGTTCGAGTGGCTTCATATTACCGTAGCGGCTTTACTGGGGGCTTTAATCTTAGTTTTTACCCATATCATGACTCTCCAGGAAGCGGTGGGTTATATCAGTCGCAGTTATGGCACTCTTGCCCTATTTTTTGGGGTGATGGTATTAGTGAGAGCCTTTGAACCAACGAAAATTTTTGATTATTTAGCAGCACAAATGGTGCTTTTAGCCAAGGGACAGGGCAAATTATTACTAATAGGAATTGTTGCTATTACTACCCCGATCTGTGCGGTATTGCCCAACGCCACCACGGTGATGTTGTTAGCACCTTTAATTCCCCCATTGGCACAGGATATAGGTGTGGATTTTGTGCCGCTCTTAATCCTGATGGTTTTCGTGGCTAACAGTGCGGGATTATTAACTATTGTTGGTGATCCTGCTACTTATATCGTCGGTGATTCTATTAATATAACCTTCATGGAATACCTACAGCGTTTGAGTTTAGGTGGTGCGCTGGCAGTAATTACCATTCTGCTTATGTTACCTTGGTTATTCCCCAAAATCTGGCGGACAAAATTCGAGCATTTAGAAGACTTACCCCATCCGCAAATTAATCATCCGCGCGTCCTAGCTCTGGGGGGAATTATCGTCTTTTTAGTCTTATTTTTATTCGTGGTCGGTGAATCTTTTCCCGTACCTATTGCTCCTGCTGCCGTTGCTCTGATGGGGGCAGCTTTAGCCCTACTTTTAGCCCAGCAATCGAAGATAGATACGGTGCATAATATTCTCCGAGATGTGGACTGGAGTACCCTATTATTTTTCATGTCAATTTTTGTCCTAATTGGCGGCTTAGAAAAAACTGGGGTAGTTAATAGTGTATCGGGATTTCTGGCGATAATTTTAGGCAAAAATATCTTTTTAGGTTCTCTAGTCTTGCTGTTTTTTGTCGGTTTTGTTTCCAGTGTCGTTCCGAATATTCCCCTAGTGGTGGCCATGGTTCCACTACTGAAACAGTACCTTGTTAATGTTAATTTAGTCGGGACGGAGGTTCTTTCTCCCGATTATGCCGGTTCTTTTCCCCCGGAAGTTTTACCGCTTTTCTATGCGATGATGTATGGAGCCACCCTAGGAGGTAATGGTACTTTAGTGGGGGCTTCTTCTAATATTGTCGCCGCCGGCATCGCCGAACAACACGGGGGCAAAATTACTTTTCATACCTTCCTGCGCTACGGTTTACCAGTGATGTTTACTCAGTTAGTCGTCTCGGCTATGTATATGTTAGTTTTCTTTGTCTAGTCTATCTCCGGGGGGATTAATGTTAAGTCCGTTTAAGATTGACAAGAACGTTAACATCGATTAACATTCTCCTATCGTGCTAGATAATCTGGATTGAGCGGCGATCGTGAACAAAAAAATCTCTGTTTTAGCACCAGATTTATCCGGTGGTGGTGGCACAAGAGTCTATTTGATTGCTCAAGTCTTGCAACAGCTAAACTGTCAGGTGACGGTTTATGGTCCGATTTTTGGCCGGGAAATCTATCCCACCCCACCGGGGAATTTACCCCTGGTATCGGTCAAAGGCAATAATTATCCCCAGTTTTTTGGCCAGATCAAAACTTTACTCGATCGCCTCTCCGGAGAGATTATCTACGCGGTTAAACCCCGTCCCACCAGTTTCGGCATCGGTTTACTGAAACGTTTTTTTTCCCCACGTCCCCTAATTCTCGATATTGACGATTGGGAAATGAGTTGGTTTGGTGGCGATCGATGGTCCTATCGTCCTTATCCTCGACAATTAGCTAGGGATATCCTCAAAAAAAATGGTGCGCTTAGGGACCCGAATCACCCTCTCTATCTGCATTGGATGGAAAATTTAATTAACCGCGCTGATGCGGTGACGGTTAATAATCAATTTTTGCAAAAGCGCTATGGGGGGATTTATTTACCGAATGGCAAGGATACGCAACTTTTCGATCCCAATCTCTACGATCCTGTCGCTTGTCGTCAAAAATACGGTTTATCCGCGTATAAAGTCTTAATGTTCCCGGGTACAGCTAGACCCCACAAAGGTTTAGAAGATGTCTTAATCGCTTTAGATAAAATTGCTGATCCTGATTTTAAATTGGTGGTGGTCGGTGGTCGCCAAATCGGGGATGGTTATCTGGATAGCTTGCTAGAAAAAGGTCAACCTTGGTTAATTCATTTACCTGCTCAACCGCTCGATCGAATGCCGGAAGTTGTGGCCGCTGCTCATGCTATTATCGTTCCCCAGAGGGATGAAGCCACGGCTAACGCCCAATTTCCGATTAAACTCACCGATGGTATGGCGATGGCTAAACCGATTATTTCCACTAAAGTGGCAGATATTCCCGAAATTTTAGCTGATATTGGCTATTTAGTCGAACCTAGATCGCCAGAGCAACTAGCTGTCATAATTAGAGAAGTTTTTAATCATCTCGACTCGGCTAATGCACGAGGACTAAAAGCGAGAGAGCGCTGTATCGCCTCCTACAGTACCACCGCCATGGCGACAACTCTCTCTGGCATAATTACTTCTCTGGAAGGGAAATATTAGTTGACCGTTGACTATTTACTTTATTACTTATAGCGATGAATCCTCAGCAAATTCTGCTTAAATATACGCTTAAACACTGGATATTAGTGGTTTCCAGTATTGTTATCGGCTTTGCCAGTACCATATTTAATGGGGTGGGAGCTATTTTAGTTATCCCCTTACTAATTTCTTTTATTAATCCCGAAAATGATATCTTAAAAAATGCCCCCGAAATTATAAAAAAGCTGCTCTCAGTTTTCGAGTTTTTCTCGGTCGATACTCGTTTTTTCTGGATGTTTGCGGCGATATTATTGATTTTAATTCTCAAGCACATTACCAATTTTGTCAGTAATTTGCTAGGCACTTACTTGTCTTTAATTATGGCAAAAGATATGCGAATTGATTCAGTTATTCTGCTGCTAGAAGTGGATATAGATTATTATGTAAAAAGTAAAATAGGAGATATTTTTAATCGTTTCATGTCGGAGATTAATCGGGCTGTAGCATCAATTAGAAATTACATAAACCTGATTAAGATTATCGCTACAGCTTTCATGTACTTAGCTATTTTATTATCAATTTCTTGGCAATTAACTATTCTTTCAAGTGTTTTGGGTGGCTTTTTAGGTCTGCTTAATCAATACTTTGTCAAGAGATCGAAAAAGTTTGGAGAGATTATCACCGTAACGGCTAAACAGCAAACTAATAAACTGTTGGAACTGTTAACGGGAATTCGTCTAATTAAAGCGGTAGGCAATGAAAGATACGAATTAGAATCTATTGTGGAAGATATCGAAGCCCGGGAGAAAGCGGGTTTAGATGCCCAGACTAATAATGCTGTAATCGCTCCGCTCAATGAGATCGGTGGGGTAATTATTATTGCTTTAATTATCATTGCTGGTCGTTATCTTTTTAATGAACAACTGCAAGCTTTAGCGACAATTTTATTAACCTATCTCTATGTACTTTTCCGGGCCTTGCCGATAGTTAGTCAAATTAACAGTGCTAGGAGTAGTCTATTGGGTGATGTTTCCGCAGTAGAGGTGGTAGCGGATTTTCTCATTCGAGAGAATAAACCATTTATGAGCAATGGCTCTATTCCCTATCAAAGATTAGAGACAGGTATTCATTTTGATAACGTCCAATTTTCCTATCCTGGTCATCAAGAATTAGTTCTCAAGGGCATCGATCTGTGGATTCCAAAAGGAAAAATGATCGCTCTTGTTGGTGCTTCGGGGGCGGGAAAATCGACAATTGCTGATTTATTACCACGCTTTTATGATCCTACAGCCGGGAGGATTCTTTTTGACGGTCACGATTTACGGGATTATGAGATCAAATCTCTGAGAAAAGCCATGGGAATAGTCAGTCAAGACACTTTTCTCTTTAATAATTCTCTCCGTTTTAATATTGCCTACGGATTAAGCGATGTTAGTGATGCAGAAATTGTAGCAGCGACAAAAAGGGCGAATGCCTACGAGTTTATCTCCAAACTGCCGGAAGGACTGGATACGGAAATTGGCGATCGGGGAGTGAGACTTTCGGGGGGACAAAAACAAAGATTAGCGATCGCTCGTGCCTTACTGCGAGAGCCGGATATTCTCATTCTCGATGAAGCCACCAGTGCTTTGGATACAATTTCTGAGCGTTTAGTACAGGAAGCGATCGATGAACTCTGTCGCGAGCGGACTACTCTTGTGATCGCTCACCGTCTTTCCACTGTTCAAAAAGCCTATCAAATTGTGGTGCTAGACAAGGGAAAAGTGGCAGAAATCGGCAATCATGAGGAATTATTAGCTCAAGGTGGTCATTATGCCCGTTTACACGCTCTGCAATTTAGTGATAGCAAAGAGGCCGACTCTAAGAATAGGGAAGATGAGCAAAAAAGAAAAGCTTATTTATCCTACGAAGCGAGAAGCAGTCTTAATAGTCTTTTAGGTTCTTTGCGTCTAGTATCTGAAGATTTAATCGAAGATTCTCAGGAGAAACAGGAAATTTTAGAAGAATCCTGTAGTTCAGCTATGCGACTTCTCCATATTATCGAAGACTACGAGTATTCCTCGACTCGATAGATCTCCTGCAAAAATCAAAAATTGTTGTCATAGTAAATCCAGTTATTAAAAACTGATTATTTATTTCCCCACCCCCCTGCCCCCCTAGGGCTGTTTCATTCTCCATCTTAAAACAAGAAGTCAGAGAGAACGTAGGTTGGGTTGAAGCATGAAACCCAACGCCCGATTATGTTACGCTACCGCTAACCCATCCTACAAATAATTGTGCCTCCCTACTTAGGGTCTGCTGAAAAAGTTTTTCGTGGGGGCAGGGTGTGGGGTGTGGGGTGTGGGGTGTAGGGTTTTACCCATTTTCAGACGGTCAATTACCTAATTTTCAGGGAAAAAGTCCCGGAATTTTCGCCCCGCTCACTCTCGGCTGGCACTTTTTGAGATCAAAAAAGTCTAAAAGTCTTATCCAACAAGGTTTTTAGATTTATTCAGCCAACCCTACTTAGTTGAATAATCGTTGCAGAAAAGTGCTTCGATCCCGCAGGAAAACCTGAGCGCAATTGCGCCCCGGCATTCCCGAAATTGAGCCGCCGGGGTGAGTGCCTGCCCCAGTTAAATAAAGGTTTTTAATTGGGGTTTTGTAGTTAGCTATTTCTGGCAAAGGACGCAGGAAAATCATCTGATCTAAGGTCATATCAAGATGATAGTAATTACCTTTATAGGAACCCAAACGATTAGCCAATTCTGCCGGACTTTCCACCCGACGGGCAATAATGGCGGATTTGAGATTCGGGGCATAATCGGCCAGTTTATCAAGAACTCGATCGGCCACGCGATTTTTTAATTCTTCCGTCCATCCCGTGCCGTTTAATCCTGTTCCCTCGGCCCCAGCAATCTGATAGGGGGCAAAAAATTCGATCCAGAGGGTATGCTTGCCCTGGGGAGCCATGGAGGGATCGAGAATAGTGGGGACATCTAGGTACATCGAGGGATTTTCGTCGGGAATCTGCCCCAAAATCGTTAAAGCGTGGGCCTGTTCAACGTGACGCACGGAATCGGCGATGAGAATCGTTCCCTGTAAATACTCCTCTTTGTGATCGTAAGCCTCGAACCTTGGTGCTTCGGCGAGGGCGCAATCAATTTTAAGAATTGTTTCATTGTTATTGACAATTCGCCGTTCTACCCTTTCTCGCAATTCTGGATCGGCGGCATCCACATCGGCGGGGGCGACTAACTGTAAAAAAACTCGTCTAGCGTCAATATTAGAGATAACACCCGCTTTTGCCAGATATTCCTGTCCAGAGTCCACCCTAACCCCGATCGCTTGTCCTTCCTCGATTAGAATCTGTTTAACTTTCTGCTCGGTTAAAATCACCCCACCGAGACTAACAACACATTTCACCAGAGCCTCGGTTAGTGCGCCTGTACCACCACGAGGGCGAGCCACCCCGGGGGAATGACGCATTGCCATCATCATCATCCCGGAGGTAATGCCTTTTTGGGAGGGAGGAGCGCCAATTTCCGCCGCTAGACGAGCCAGGGGTGCTTTGACAAATTCGCTCTCAAACCATTCATTGAGGACATCTTCGGGGGAAGTAATCATCGTGCGGATGAAGTCGAGCAGTTTCTTTTTCGAGCCGATCGCTTTCCAGACACTAGCTAAGGCACTAGAGTTATAATTGCGGGCGATTCTGAGCAAATCTTGGGGCGGAGCGTTAAACCAAGGCCCAATCGCATTCATCAACTGTCCCCAATAGTCGATAAACTGAAGGTAGCGATCGGCATCTCGCGGACAAAACTGGGCAATTGCGGCGTGAGTTTTTTCCAGAGAGCGATAGGAAAGAAAATATTGGCCAGAGGGATGGGGACAGAAAACGGTAGGATCGAAGAATAAATACTCTAATCCGTGGCGTTTTAGCTCCAATTCCTCAATTACCGGTCCCAAAAAAATAAATTCGTGATCGATCGCACAGAGATTAAACTTAAAATCGGGGGCTAGCTCTGGGATAACCGCTTCTGTGGTAGCCGCTCCTCCTGGTACGCTACGCTGTTCGAGAAGGAGGACACGATAACCGGCTTTGAGGAGATAGGCGGCACAAACTAAACCATTATGCCCCGCACCGATGAGGATGACATCGTAACTTTCCATACAGTTTCAAAAATTCCTATTTTTAATTTTGCGCTTTTCTTGACCCTAATATGTTAAAAATAGTTAAAGATTGGCTGCTATCAGCAGATTTCAGCGAGCAGTTATCAGTGAGCAGGTAGAAAACATTTAATTTTTCCTTTTTTTTATGAGTTCTTCCATCAAAGTTATTCAACCATCGGGTATTTTAGATGGCAACCAAGCCAGCGAATTTCGCCAAGAAATTGCCGAAGCCGTGCAGGGAGGTTCCGAGGTTATTATCGTTGATTTCAAGAATGTCACCTTTATGGATAGTTCTGGTTTAGGGGCGCTAGTTTTATCCTTAAAAACCGTGCGTTCTGCGGGGGGTAAACTATTGATCTGCTCGATTAATGAGCAGATAAAAATGTTGTTTGAATTGACCGATATGGATCGAGTTTTTGAAATTTTTAATAACCGAGAAGAATTAGAACAAAAAATCCTCGGAAGTTAATTAACGAAAATCCACCTGCATGATCGAAAGATCATCCCTAAAATTACCATCAAATTGTAAAGCTTGAATTTTTTCAATAAAATTATCAAGATTTTTAGCAGAATTACAGTGATAATTTCGTAAAGATTGAATAAAGTTTTCTAGTCCCCACATCCTACCATCAGCACAATCGATCTCGTAAATTCCATCGCTAAAAAGATAAAGGCTACTGGAGAAATTCAGGGATTGAACCTGATTGATATATTCTGCTTCCGGAAACATTCCGATGGGAAAACCGGGGGCTTTCAGTCTGGTTTCAATCATCTGTCCAAAAGGTTTTTGAGTCAGGAGAACTGCCGGGGGATGACCGGCACTGGCATAGGTTAACTGTTGTTGTTTCTGATCATAAATTCCGTACCAGATAGTAAAATATTTATCATTCTTAGGACTGATTTGATAAACTTGATTTAACCCATGTAAAACCTGATTAGGTTGATAGTAATTCACCTGAGTTAAACCACGGGAACGGAGTAAATTAATCACCGAAAGGGAAGGTAAAGCCGCTCGCAAACCATGGCCAGCCACATCTAAAAGATATAACATCAAATGGTCATTATCTAACCAATAATAATCAAATCCATCCCCCCCCAATCGACGAGAAGGAAGGAAGCGAAAATCGATAGCAAGTTTTGGAGAAATAAAAGATTCTGGTAACAGCGATCGCACATAGTCCGCCGCCTCCGCTAACTCCATTTCTAGTAATTGTTTTTGTGCTTGCAGATCATGACTTAATTGATGCAAACGAATTCCCGCTCGCACACGCGCTTTTAACTCATTAATTTCGATCGGTTTACACAAAAAATCATCGGCCCCCGCATCCAATCCCTTCACCCGATCCTCCACCGATCCCAAAGAAGTTAAGAGGATAAAAAAAGTCGTTGACAGTTGGGGATTAAGCTTAATTTGCCGGCAAACTTCCAACCCATCGATCCCCGGCATCATCCAATCACAAATAATCATCGCTGGTTTTAGTTGCCCCGCTTGCTTTAATCCTTCTTCCCCATCACTGGCAATAAAAACCTCGTATTCCTTCCGCAAAGCGCGGCTCAAAAACGTTTGAATTACTCCATCATCATCAATTACTAGAATTCGTACCATCTTTTTTGTGACTTGACTATCTCAATCTTACTGCCTACCCCCGACTCCCTGACAGATGACTTTGCTTGTCCCTCAACCAGGGATTAAATCCAGAATCGAGCTATACTTTAGACGTTCATAATCTGAGATTTATTAAACTTCTGAAATCGTAGAGTCAGCAAGGAATCCAGTTCTTTTTTATGTTTCAGATGGGCATCATTCAGACATTCATAAATAGCTGAAGAAAAGTCAGAAAAGTT
>NZ_JADBVE010000181.1:0-4697 GCF_020245285.1 Microcystis sp. M31BS1 | reverse complement strand
CGAGTCGATGGACGCGTACTCGGAACTCGCCTTTTCTTTGATCCGCCTCAAGCCAGGAAAACACCCCGATTTTTCTAGGGGTCTAACGGCTATGCGCCTTATCCAGCAAGCCTTTTAGTCGCCTTGTCACCCCTTGAAGACTTTTAGACTTTTTGTCAATCAAAAAGTACCAGGCATGGGAGTGATCAGGGGGAAAATCCCTGGACTTTTTCCCTGAAAATTAGGTAATTGGCCACCTCAAAACTGATAAAACCCCACACCCCACACCCCACACCCTGCCACCAGGAAAAACTTTTTCAGCATACCCTACCTAGGGGTGCATCTGATTTTTGTCAATCTACCCAGTGGGGATTTTTCCAAGGAAACTATCTTCTAAAATTCGCGCTTAATGGCGATTTTTTCCTCAATCCCGCCGCAGATTAGCTTTTGCAGTGGGATGCTTAGATGCGGTTGTTCATACATTCGTACTAATTTAAGGATGACTGATCATTGTTGATTGTCGTTATTTGTGCACATCTGAGATGCTCCCAGAAAGTCCGGACAAGCTAAGAGAAGATTTAGTTTCAATCTGGTCATGACAAAACTACCTGAAACTTCAGGAACTGTCCTTGCTATTATCTTTTTGGTTGTCAATCTTTCCCAACTGCTTCGGCAGTTTTTTTGGGCTTTTTTTGTCTTTCTGGCTTTTTTGCGAACAAATGAACTAAGATAGTCCTTCTCTTTAATAAAAATCATGTTTAAATTTGTTTTGCCTAAGTAAAACTTATCAATTGGGCGACAAATCAGTGGCATTCAATAGCATGATTTCTGGAGTGAATTTTTCAGCAGACCCTATCTGCAAGGAGAGAGTGAAACGGCTCTCTCCTTAATTATGGCTATTCGTCGTCGTCGCTGGCGCCAACTTGCTTGAGATGAATATGTTTTCTCCCCAAAGTAATTTCAAATTCATCTCCGGGTTTGAGTCCCATTTTTTTGGTGTAGGCCGAACCGATCAGGAGATTATTATTAGATTGGACACTGATCCGGTAGCTGGCCGAGCGCCCACCTCGTCCGTGACCATTGGCACTGCTATCTAAGTCAATTCCCTCGGCATCGATTAGAGCATTGAGAAATTTCATCATATTAACGCGTTCAATACCATTTTTTGTCATGGTATAGTAGCCGCATTCCCGGGCTTTTTCCTCTTTGCTGAGGTTGCCTAGCTGTTTAACTTTCTCAATTAGTTCGAGGCCAGTCAGGGGTTCTGGATTGGTAGTTGTGTTCATTTAAGTTCGCAGTAGATAAGTAACGGTTAGGGTCATCAAGGCTAGTCGAGGAGAATTGCTCCCCCTGACCAGAAACAATCGGGTTACGATTGATCTCTACACTTATCTTACACGGTATAAACTAAAAATTATCACTTGCTTGGGGAAATTGATTGTAATGGATTACACTCTATCTCTCGATCGAAATCTTAAGAGAATTTATCAATGTTGATCGAGATGCCGGGGTAAGGGAGGTTAGCCTTTCTCTCATCAATGAGAGCCGGGGTAGGATAGAGATCAAGAGGTAAAAATGAGGGATAATGAAGCTAACAACTAGGGGTCACTATAGTGTTAAAGCCTTGCTGGATCTTAGTTTACAACCGAGGGGGACTCCCGTATCGGTAAAATCGATCGCCCTGCGTCAAGATATCCCGGCTGCTTATCTAGAGAAATTGCTGATAGAAATGCGACGAGCGGGGTTAGTTCGTTCCTTTCGGGGATCGCAAGGGGGTTATCAGTTAGCTAGGCCGGCAAATCGTATCTCGTTGGGGCAAATTTTGGAGGCAGTGGGAGAGACGATCGAGCCATTATCAGGTTATCATCCCAGGGACGAACAGGCAGAAGATTGGGTGACATTTACTATCTGGAAACACCTCCACGAGAAATTAAAAGAGGCCCTGGGGAAGATTACCTTAGCGGATTTATACTACGATGCGCGTAGCTGGATCGCCGCTAGGGGAGAGGAAACCAGCTTTATTGTTTAGTAGTTTAGAAGTTATGACAGCAACAACACAAGCAAAGATTTATGGGGGAGGTTGTCACTGTGGAGCGATCCGTTTTCAAGTGGCGATCGAGCATGATCAAGCTCTAGACTGTAATTGTTCCATTTGTCAGAAAAAAGGCTTTTTGCATCTGATTGTTCCTTCAGCACAATTTACCCTCCTAAGCGGTGAAGATTTCTTAAGTACCTATACATTTAATACCCACACAGCCCAACATTATTTTTGTCGTGTTTGTGGTATCCATCCTTTCTATCGTCCCCGCTCCCATCCTGACGCTATAGATATAAACCTGCGCTGTTTGGATGGCAATGTCTTGGAAGATTTTCAGATCCAGTTCTTTGATGGAGCTAACTGGGAAGACAATATTGAGAAAATTCGGGATATCGATGGTAAAAGGGAGTAATTGTGAAGGAAACGGCAACGGCGATCATTTTAGTATTAGGGGCGGTTTTAGATTATCTGGTGGGCGATCCTTGGGGATGGATTCATCCAGTGCAGGTGATGGGGGCGATTATTGCTGTTGCCAGCAAAGTTATTCTTAATTGGACGCAGGAAAAAATTCGGCAACGTTTAGCGGGCATAATTCTGGGACTAGGTTTAATTATCTTGGCTGGGGTCTTAACTTGGCTAGGAATCCAATGGTTAGGTCAGGTCAATTTGCTGCTGAGTTGCCTAGTACAAGTGATTCTCTTGGCTAGTTGTTTAGCCGGTAGAAGTTTACGCAGGGCTGCCGAAACAGTCATCGCACCTTTACAAGCGGAAAATATCACCTTAGCTCGTTGCCAACTAAGTTTATACGTTGGTCGCGACACAGATAATCTCGGCCAGGAAGAAATCCTTCGCGCCCTATTAGAAACCGTCAGTGAAAATGGTGTGGATGGAGTTACTGCGCCGCTTTTTTATGCCCTTCTCGGTGCTTTTCTGGGGGTGGGACCGGTTCCCCTTGCTTGCGCTTATAAAGCCGCTAGTACCCTCGATTCGATGATTGGCTATCGTCGGCCGCCCTACACCCATATTGGCTGGTTTAGTGCTAAAAGCGAGGATGTTTTGACATGGCTACCCTGTCGTTTAACGGTCTTAACTCTCGCCCTAATTTCGGGCCGGCCGGGGCGGGTTTTAAGCATTTGTTGGCGCGATGCCCGTCGGGATCCTAGTCCTAATTCCGGTTGGAGTGAATGCGTCTATGGGGCGATTTTGGGGGTGCAATTGGGGGGGAAAAATCAATACCGGGGCCAGATTGTGGAAAAACCTTTATTGGGCGATAACCTCCACCCGATTACCGTCAAAACCGTCGAACAGGCTTGGCATTTAACTCGTACTTGTGTATTACTTTGGTTGGCGATCGCTGTTAGCTGCTTAGTTGCTAGAGATTTTGCTCAATTTTAGCGACCAGAGGCGACGGCTTTGACGGGATTGACGCTGCCAGTAACGGATAATCAGGGAGAAGGTCAAGAATAGGGATTGCAGTATCTGTATCTGTCCGCAGAGGCGTTGATAGTTTTGTCGGAGATGATAGGTTTTCGCCCCGGCGATGACAATATATTCGGGGGCGGGGTAAAAAATGTGGTGTAAACGTCGTTCCACCCGGTTTAAAATTTTGGTCACTCGCCCTAAAATCCGCCGCAATTGCCACAATTTCCAGACTAGAAAGCAATTAAATAAAGTTAAGCCTAGATTGAAGCCGAGGACAAAAAAGAACATGATCGAGGCGATGGTCGAGTTATGCCAATTTTAGCCTAGATTCCCCACTTCAAAGTGTAGGGGAGAGAAATCTAATACTAAATCCGTTGAGTAACGCACAGAAAACGGGTTTCTCGGAGAAACCCGTTTTCTACTCATGCAAAAGGCAAAGATTTAGCGTCCGAGGGCGTGTAATCCGTTAATCATTTCGGCACAGCGCTCGGTAACTGTCTGTAAAGCTTCTCTTTTGCTAGAAATCGGTGGCGGCAGCACCTCGCCGATGCGAATAGTTAAGGGGATACTATGGGGAAAAGAAGAACCTTTTTGAAAAATCTTTTCTGTCCCCCACAAACTGACGGGTAACAGGGGAACTCCCGCTTTAGCGGCAATCATCGCCGCGCCTAGTTTTGGTTGATGGATCAATCCGTCCTCGGTGCGGGTTCCCTCCAGAAACACTCCTACTGCCCAGCCCGCTGCTAAGGCTGCCATCGCCGCCCGAATTGCCCCGCGATCACCACTGCTGCGTTTGACGGGATAGGCCCCGTAAAGAGCGATCGCCTGTTTTAAAATCGGGATGGTGAATAATTCTTCTTTAGCCATATAAGCTACGGGACGACGCACAGCACAGGATAATAGAGGTGGATCGAAGTAACTGGCGTGATTGCAGACGATAATCAGAGGATGACGCCGGGGGACATTTTCCACTCCGTAAATGCGGCCGCGGAAATAGCCGTGTAGGGTTGGGCTAACGATCGACCATTTAAAGAGATGATATAAAACTAAACTGGCAAAAGGTTCTCGCTCTTGAGGCTGGTTCATCGGAAATTTTGGGTCTGAAACCCCGCCGTTCTACGGCGGCTTTACGTTAGAATTAAAAGGCCAGTCTCGAAAACCAAGTGGACGGCGCAGCACCTTGAAAACTCGGCTTAGGGGGTTCCGACCAGAAAAGCTTGGCCGGGTAAAAAGTCGCGCGCAACAAGTACAAGAAGCT
>NZ_JADBVE010000180.1:0-7357 GCF_020245285.1 Microcystis sp. M31BS1 | reverse complement strand
AAGATATTGATAAAAATAGCAATCATAAAAAGCAAATCCCCAACATTTATCAAGCAATTATTTTTATTAGTAAATATTCTACACGACTCAGTCCAGATAAGCAAGATGGCTTACCACTACTACCGAATCACTACCCAAAAGTAAATGTACTTAATGCGGGATAGTCATTTTTGGGGAGTGGCTTGAGAAGCTCTTTCATTAGTTTTGGGAAAATTGTTAGCATGGCTTATTCACATTTATTGGTGTATATTTACTTTGTTTTCTTATCTATAATATCAAATTTTGTACGACTTTTTTCCCCGTTCAACACTTCTGGCTTTTTCCATACCTCACATTTTAGCATATATTTCGTAAACGATGCTCATATTTAACAGTAAAGCCGTCGTAGAACGACGGGGTTTCAGACCCAAATTTTCGATGACTCAATCCAACTCGGCAACGAACAAATTAAGTACCTAGGCAAAATTAATTACACATATCTAACCCCGCTCTTGCCTCTTGCCTCTTGCCTCTTGCCTATCTTCACTAGGAAATTATTTTGCACGACTACTTATCATCCCCCAATGGTTCGGACTTCTCTTCGCAGGGATTACTTTCAGCCTTGTTACATTGGATCAAATCCTACGGGGGCTTGTCCGACTTGAAAAAACAGAACGAGAAACTCGCCGAACTCGAATCGAAACTCGATACCGTACTGCAATCATCCGATTCTAACTTAACCCCAACAACTTCCACAGAAACTAACTAGCAGATATTTTAGCCCTACTTGAAGAATACCGAGATACACTTTAGGGCAATTCTTGAGGGCGAGCGCCGATCTTGTCGGAGGTCAGTGCGATCGCTATCTTCTGGTTAATTAAACTTTAAAACTGCGATCGCTGGTGGCATTGTTAAGTTTTCTTGAACGGGCGATTTTCGTGATCAAGAGTAGAACCATCAATATTTATGGTTCGGTTGGCTCTTGGTATTATACGAATGTCTGTGGGGAAATGGCTGTTATACACTCCAGTCAAATTAAATTTGACAACTAGAGAGCGCTTTTCGGCGGGAACACAGAAACGGGTAGAATCGATCAATGCAGTTGTTTTCTTTCGAGGTGTCATCATTACTAAGAAAGCTACCCGTTCCTTGGCCGGTATTGCCGGAATTGTCGCCGTTGCCACCTTAATCAGTAAGGTTTTTGGTTTAGTCCGCGAACAGGTAATCGCCGCTGCCTACGGTGTCGGGCCAGTGGTGAACGCCTACGCTTTTGCCTACGTTATCCCCGGTTTTCTGTTAATTCTCCTCGGTGGCATTAACGGCCCCTTTCACAGTGCTTTGGTCAGTGTTTTGGCCAAAAGAGATAAATCCGAGTCCGCGCCGATTGTCGAGACTATTACCACCCTAGTCAGTGCGATTTTATTAGCTGTCACCGTCTTTTTAATCGTTTTTGCCAATATTTTTATCGATGTTCTCGCCCCCGGTTTAGATGCCGCCACCCGCAGCATGGCCATTCAACAACTGCAAATTATGGCCCCCATGGCGGTTTTAGCTGGTTTAATCGGCATCGGTTTCGGTACTCTCAACGCGGCGGATCAATACTGGCTACCGAGTCTCAGTCCGCTTTTTTCCAGTGTGGCGGTGATTATCGGGGTGGGTTTGCTGGCTTGGTTCGTTGGCGATCGCATTGATGAGCCGCAATATGTGCAACTGGGGGGTTTTGTCCTCGCCGGCGGTACTCTCGTTGGGGCGCTCTGGCAATGGTTAGCACAAGTGGGCGCACAAGTCAAGGCAGGTTTAGGAAAATTAACATTTCGTTGGGATTGGCGGATACCGGGGGTGTCGGAGGTGTTGCGGGTGATGATTCCGGCGACCTTATCTTCGGGAATGTTGCATATTAACGTTTATACTGACCTCTTTTTCGCTTCTTTTATCGAAAATGCCGCCGCATCCATGCGTTACGCCAGTTTTATCGTTCTCACGCCCTTGGGCATCATGTCCAACATGATTCTCGTGCCGTTTATGCCGATATTTTCTCGACTGACGGAACCGGAAAATTGGGGAGAATTGAAGCAAAGAATCCGTCAGGGTTTATTATTGACGGCTTTAACCATGTTACCCTTCACCGCTATCTTTATCGCCCTCGCTTTCCCGGTAGTGCGAGTTATCTATCAACGGGGTGCCTTTAATCTGGCTGCCTCGGAACAGGTGGTTCCCGTATTAATGGCCTACGGTTTCGGGATGTTTTTCTATCTCGGTCGCGATGTTTTAGTACGAGTGTTCTATGCTTTGGGTGATGGCGACACTCCCTTTAAGGTGAGTATGGTGAATATTTTTCTCAATGGTGTGCTGGATTTCCTCTTGTATAGACCTTTTGGTACCCCGGGGATTGTTTTAGCAACCGTAGGGGTTAATATCCTTTCTATGGGCATTTTTACGGTGATTTTAAATCGTCGTTTAGGGGGTTTACCTCTGGGAGAATGGGGTTTATCCTTATTGGGATTAACGGTAATTACAATACTTTCTGGTGTTGCTAGTTGGGGAGCTAGTTGGGGTTGGGAAAAGGTTTTCGGTGCTGGTAATATTTTCCTACAATTATTACAGTTAGGTTTGGCTTCGACCGTAGCGGTGGGTTTATTCCTCCTCGGTGCGATGTTATTGAAGTTACCAGAATTAGACCTATTAATCTCGCGAGTTCGTCAGAAGTTCTTGAAAAAATCTTAGGTTTAAGTTGCTGCCTCACCTCATCATTACATACTATCAGGTTATTTATTTTTAGGAATTGGGGGCAGTTGCGGTGATTTTCGGCGAGAATTAGAACCGGATATTTTCGGGGGTAGGGGTGCAGAATTGCGATTAGATAAACTTTGAAGGCTCTTTTTCATATTAGCAGGTTCCGGCAGTTCTAGAGTTACCCCTTCCCTAGCGGTCATTGTTTCCTCTGGTAGGCATAAATCAAAAACAAAGGCAGAATTATTGGTTAAATCAGCAAATTCTAGTTTTACCATCTCCGGAGAGGATTCTTGTGCTAATAAAGGTTCAATTTCGGTTTTAATTAACTGTTCTAATTGAGCCAGATAATTGATCTTAACAGGAGTAACAATTAAAGTTAACATTTCTTGCCAACCTTGCCCCCCCAATTCTGCCAGAATATCCCCATAACAGCGAATCTTCCAGCTACCTATTCCTAAATCTCGATAGGAAAAAATTTCCAGCCAACCCCCAGCATCCGATCGATAATAATGGGTATATCGTTCGCTACTTTCGGGAGATTCGTAATCGATACGCACTTCAATATGAGCAAAAGGAGAATCCAGACGGGCCAAGAGACGATAGTTTCCCGAGACAATTTCTAGAGAATTATTAGAAATTGTGTGTCCGTGATTCTCCCCTTGTTTTTGCAGTATAAATTCCATAATCCTAGCCTAGGCCTAATGTTTGGCCATGACGCTAAAACTTAGGATTTGTGCCGAGAGATTTGCGCTTTTAATTCCCTTGCTTGTGTCAATAAATCCGCTTGGGTTAGACTAATTTGTTCTTGGGTGGCCATCCATTTCAGTTGTACCGTGCCATTTTCAGCCTCAGCATCCCCCAAAATTATACAGCCCACCGCCTTAGCTCGATCGGCCCGTTTAAATTGTTTTCCGAAAGCGCTGCCGCTTAAGTCTAACTCAACGCTAAACCCCAATCCGCGTAATTGTTGCGCTAACACCACACTGCGGGCCTCAGCTTTTTCTCCTTTGGAGACGAGATAAAAATCGGGAACCAAAAAAGATAAAGATTGCTTTTGTTGTAATAATATAATCAGACGTTCTAAACCGATTGCCCAACCCACTGCTGGCGTGTCTGGACCGCCTAATTGAGCTATTAAACCATCATAACGACCACCACCGCAAACCGTGGCTTGAGCGCCTAAATCATCGGACTGAATTTCAAAGGCCGTATGGGTGTAATAGTCCAATCCTCGCACTAAACAGGGATTAAGATTATAGATAACTCCCAAATCGGTTAGTAAAGATTGCACCCGTTCAAAATGCTTTTGAGAATCACTACCGAGGTGTTCAAGAATACTGGGGGCATTCTTACAGATAATCTTGGTTTTCTCGTCCTTACTATCCAAAATTCGCAGGGGATTTTTTTCTAATCTCTGTTGAGAATCCGCATCTAAATCAGCTTTGTAGGGAGTCAAATAATCTAGCAAGGCCTGACGATAATTTTGCCTATCTTGGGCATTTCCCAGGGAATTAAGGTCTAATTTTAGGTTTTCTACCCCCACAGCTTTTAATATCTCGCTGGCAAGGGTAATTACTTCCACATCCGCCCTAGGGTCATCACTTCCCAACAATTCGACCCCGATTTGATGAAACTGTCGCTGCCTACCCGCTTGCGGACGTTCATAACGAAACATCGGCCCCTTATACCAGAGTCTTTGTACTCCTCCAGCGGCCTGTAATTTGTGTTCAATATAGGCGCGAACGACCCCAGCCGTTCCCTCCGGTCGCAAAGTCAGGGAACGTTGACCGCGATCGAGGAAACTGTACATTTCTTTTCCCACCACGTCCGTCGCTTCCCCGATACCCCGTTCAAAAAGTTGCGTCTGTTCAAAAATGGGAGTTCGTATCTCTTGATACAGCGCAGTCCCTAAAATTCTGCTGGCAGTTTCCTCTAACCACTGCCAGTAACCGACCTCCGCCGGTAAAATATCTTTTGTGCCTCGGATTGCCTGGATTTCGCCCATAGTTCCCTGTATTTTTATCCTTAATTCAACAATCTTAAACCGCTGAGAGTCACTAATACCGTCGATCCTTCATGACCGATGACACCTAGAGGTAAAGTTATATCACCAACAAAATTCGCTATTAGCAATATGCCGATAAACGCGAGGGCGAAAGTGATATTCTGTTTAACGATGCGATTGGCACGACGACCAAGGTTAATTGCGCTGGGAATTTTGGCTAAATTATCGGACATAAGGATAATATCGGCCGTTTCCAAGGCCACATCACTACCCGCTTTTCCCATGGCAATCCCCACATTAGCCATAGCTAAAGCGGGCGCGTCATTAATGCCATCTCCTACCATAGCGACAGTGTGATATTTTTCTTGCAGATTTTTGATCACGGTTAACTTATCTTCAGGCAGTAAATCAGCGTAAATCTCCTCAATACCGAGTTTTTTAGCGACTTTATCGGCACTTTGTTGATTATCACCCGTAATTAAAACGATATGTTCGATACCGATCTTTTTTAGCTGCTCCACCAGATTAACTGCCGATTCACGAAGGGTATCGGCCACAGCGATCGCACCGAGCATCTGATTCTCTTGTACTACCCAAACGAGGGTTTTACCTTCTTTTTGTAAACGTTCGTGGGTAGCTAGAATATTCTGGTCAAGATCAGCAATATGGTCACGAATATAGGCAAAATTGCCCACAGATACCGACTTATCGGCAATTTTTCCCGTGATACCTCGTCCCGATACCGCTTGTACCTGATTAGCACTGAAGAAATTTATACCACGTTCGAGCGCTGTGCTGGTAATAGCGGACCCGATGGGATGTTCGGAACAGGATTCTAGGGATGCAGCCACCGCTAACACCTCATTTTCGCTGACTGCATGGATAGGGATAATTTCCACCACTTGCAACTTACCAAGGGTGAGAGTGCCGGTTTTATCAAAAGCGATCGCTCGTATGCGGCCGATCATCTCCAATCTTGCGCCATTTTTGAATAAAATCCCCTGTTTTGCCCCGTTAGCGATACCCGATAACAAAGCTGGCATAATTGAGGCCATTAAAGCACAGGGAGAAGCCACCACGAGAAAAATTAAGGCCCGATAGATAGTGGTTTCCCAGGTCCAACCCCAGAAAAAAGGCGGTAAAATCCCGAAAATTAAGCCCAAAATCACGATAATTTTCGCATAACCCCGCTCGAAACCTTCGATAAACTGTTGGGAGGGAGGGGATTCATTTTGTGCCTTTTCTACCAAACGAATCACCCTCTCAATTAAGCGACTTTCGGGGGGAGTTTCCACCTTTAAGCGTAGCACTCCCGCACCGTTGAGAGTTCCCGCAAAGACTTCTTCCCCGATGGTTTTATCCACGGGAAGGGATTCTCCGGTAATTGGCGCTTGATTAATGGGACTGTTTCCCTCCATAATAATGCCGTCAATGGGGATTAATTCACCCGGTTTGACTAAAACTGTGTCACCGATCCGTAATTGCTTGATAGGAACCTCTTTTTCGCTGTCTCCCGTGATTAATCTAGCAGTATCGGGAGTCATAGCCATGAGAGAACGAATATTGCGATCGGTTTTCGCCATGGCAATCTGTTCTAATGCGCCACTAATAGCGAAAATCAGGATTAAAATGGCTCCATCGATGATGAGATAGTAATTACTGTCCCAGAGTCCCAAAATCGCCGCCCCTAACGCCGCTACAATCATTAACAGGTCCACATCCAGTTCTTTTTCCTCGAATAAAGTCGTTAATCCTGCTTGGGTACTCTCGTATCCTCCCACCACATATGCGATCGGTAGTAGGATTAAAGCTAGGCCGATCAGATTAAGATGTAGGCATAACCAACCAAAAAAGACTAAAATAGCGCAAATTCCTGCGGCAACTGCCGAGGAATACTCAGACAACCAAGAGGACGAGATACTCTGAATCATGGATCGATGGCAATTAATTCTCTCCCCATTCTAGAAAACATTGGATCGATGCAGAAAACCCCTAGGACGTTATCCCCCGCAGCTAACCTAGCCGATAATAATTGGAATTTTGCCGAGGTTTGGATCGATCCGCTGCTATCTCCCCCCTATATCTTGCTTTTACTCGCTGAATCTTCAGGAAACTATCGCGTGTACGATCCTTCTGAGGGTTATCAGGTAGTATTCACCGGTGCGAGTTACGAGGAAGCGGAAAATTGGCTATTAGAGGACGAATTTGAACCGGTAGAGGGACCACTTTCGGCAGTAGAGATATAATTTCCTTATCTTCCTTGACCCCTTTCTTCGATGCTATCCTTACTAAAAAAGCGATGGAATTGGCTAAAATCGCTCTTTATTGCCAGTCCGAAGGCAATTAACCCCAAAAAAGTCAAAAATACTCCTCCAGAACCCAGTGACGCACCAGAGGGATAGACCGAACTCATGAAAACCGACACGATTTTCTACCGACTTTTTCAAACCTTTCCAGGTCTTCTGTTTGAGTTAATCGACTTTCCCGGGGAATTAGCCAATTTCTATCGATTTTCCTCCGTAGAGGTGAAACAACTATCTTTTCGCATCGATGGAGTCTTTCTACCAGAACGGGAAGATTTACCGATTTATTTTACCGAAGTTCAGTTTCAGAATGATCCGGAGTTTTATGCGCGTTTTT
>NZ_JADBVE010000018.1:0-2797 GCF_020245285.1 Microcystis sp. M31BS1 | reverse complement strand
GAATAAACTTGGGAGAAGATTCTGTTCTCGGTTTTCATCTTGTAGGGATTCTTGCTTTTTCCCTATCTACCCAGATATTTTTCTTTTTGGCAACCCTTGTCTTGTCAGGTTTTGACCCACTTGTGTCCGTCAGTCAGGCCAAGGTTATCTCATTACGGGATGACTGGTATGGACACTTTACAGTTATTGAAGAAGACAAAATTAGAATGAGAGACTTAACGGTGAGATCGCCGATCTTGTAGGGTACGTTCCCTCATGTGACTCCTACTGCTCCAGCGATCGATTTTTGGGGAACGTACCATGCACATTAATTGAAGCGCCGATTCAAATTTGAAGTGCACCACTGGGGGGCTTCCGATGAGGCGGCTCATCAGTAGTAGAGCGGGAGCACTTCGTTAGAATAAATCAGAGTATAATTAAGGCAAAATACTGAGTTGAGGTCAACCCTATGGCAGTTCGTCAACGGCGTTATCCCAAAGATGAGTTAGCCGAGCGAGGGCAAAAACTCTACGAATCTGGCATTCGGCAGCAAGTCGAAGCCGGTAATGAAGGTAAGATTGTAGCGATCGACATTGAAACTGGAGAGTTTGAAGTCGATGAAAACGTTGTGCCTGCAACTAATCGGCTCTTTGAACGTCACCCCGATGCCCAACCTTGGATCATTCGTATCGGACATCGCGCTGTTTATCATTTCGGGGCACGGAGTTTGAAGAAAAATCCATGATGGAAGGTGTTGTAAATTTGCGGCGTGAAGCCACGCTAAGGATTGTAGTCGGAAACTCAAATCGGCAACTGCAAGCGGTTGACGCGGTGATTGATACCGGGTTCAATGGATTTTTATCTTTGCCCTCTACAATCATCGCTACATTAAATTTACCTTGGAGTGGTTCTGATTTTGTCACGCTGGGTGATGGCAGTGAAACTTATTTTGATCTGTACACTGGGACTGTGATATGGGATGGGCAGTACCAAGAGATTGATATTGCAGAATCAGAAACAGAGCCTCTACTAGGAATGGCGCTGCTTTACAGATATCGGTTGCAGGTCGATAACATTGAGGGCGGTAAGGTCAAGATTGAAGCCTTATGAGCCAGTGCTAGAAGAGATTCGGTGAGGCGCGGTCTAACAACGCAGCCGTAGGGTGCGTTCCCTAATGTGACTCCTACTGCTCCACCGATCAATTTTTGGGGAACGCACCATGCACATTTATTGAAGCTGTATTCCTTGATGGGAGAGGTAGATTTAGGAAGATGCTATGATCCAAATTAGATAGCAACACCAGATGTTTAATATGTCCCTTATCGAACTCCTGCCAACTGTCAGTCAACTAACGCATCAAGACAAGCTCAGGCTTATTCACTATCTTTTGCTTGCAGTAGCCAAAGAGGAAGGATGTAGCCTAGACACTGCAAGTAATGAGCATAATGAAAATATGCTGATCAAGCAACTAGCGGTTACTAACGCGGTTGTCTGGTCGCCTCAAGCAGATCATCAAGCTGTTCACGCTTTGTCTGAGCTTTTGGTGTCGGCAAAGGGAGTATCAAATGCTTGACGGTCATCGCTTTTCTTTTACAGAACGGACTGACAGTTCTGGTCGGTCTAGCATCTTGCCATACTTGCCGCTAACCTTAACTGATGGAAAACAGTCAATAGAGGTTATGGCTTTATTGGATACGGGTGCTAGTGTTAATGTCTTACCCTACGAAATCGGATTACAGTTAGGGGCGGTCTGGGAAAATCAAACTATTCAAATTCCCTTAAGTGGAAACCTTGTCCATAGTGAGTCACGAGGGCTGGTTTTGACTGGGACAGTTGCACATTTTGCTCCTGTTTTACTTGCCTTTGCGTGGACTCAATCAACAGATGTACCAGTAATTTTAGGTCACATGAACTTTTTTGCAGAATTTAATGTGTGCTTTTATCGAAACGAATTAGCTTTTGAGATTTGTCCGATCCAGAAATAAACTATTGCCAACCAATCCGCTGAACTTGTCATTTGCCGAACTGTTTTTACTTCGTAGCCAGTGCGATGCCGAAGGCACTGCGTAGCAGCACGCCGCTCTTGTAGGGTGCGTTCCCTAATGTGACTCCTACTGCTCCACCGATCGATTTTTGGGGAACGCACCATGCACATTAATTGAAGCTGTAAGTCTAAATGCGATACCGAAAGCACTGGGTAGCAGATCGCTGATCTTGTAGCTTGGGTTGACGAAAAGAAATCCAACACCTTCGGAACTAAACTGCGAACGCTAATCTTGTATTGTTCTTAACCTTAAATAGCCTTTGGCCTACACGAGCATATTCACAGATTGACAGTCAGCGAGGCATTCAGCTATGTTTGAGATGTTTAGAGCAAAACTTTTGAATGCCCACGCTGTTGACCGTTGGCCCATATCGATTCTTTTGATACGCAGGCGATCGCAATGAGCCACCTCACATCCATGTTGAACGAGATCGAGAGATCGCTAAATTCTGGCTTCAGCCGGTTCGTCTTCAGAGTAACCAAGGATTTAACCGCACCGAAATTAACCGCATTCAAAAACTTGTTCAAGAAAACCAAGAACAATTACTAGCAGGCTGGAATGACTTTTTTAACGAATGAAGTATTTGAAACATTGGCAATTCAGCAATTGGCCATCACAGATGACACACTCAGTAGACCTCTTGCATAATTTTTTTATGGTATAATATAAGGTTTTGCTTTTTTCTCAATTCTTAGATTGAAGTGGAAAAAAGAATAAAATGTGATCTTAGGTCAGGAAATCATCTATAATTTTGCTATGTTTATTAGCAAAAT
>NZ_JADBVE010000179.1:0-2503 GCF_020245285.1 Microcystis sp. M31BS1 | reverse complement strand
GGCTCTTCTCGACTTTGTGTGATAATTTTTGCTTATGGAATCGTGAAATGCTTATCAGGCAAGACTTTTAGTGCTATTTGGCGGAATAAACTATCAGTATAGACCTCGTTTCCACACAGAAACCAGAAGAGCCGGATTGCTGGAGATTGAACATATCATTCCTAAAGCTAAAGGGGGAAGTGATGATGAATATAATCTCTGGTTAGCTTGTCGTTTATGCAATGGCTATAAGGGCAGACAAACCTAAGCAAAAGACCCCGAAACTGAGCAAATTGTTCCCCTTTTTAATCCAAGAAAACAAATATGGTCAGAACATTTTCAATGGAGTCAAGAGGGAACACAAATTTTAGGAAAAACGCCTTGTGGACGTGCAACAGTTATGGCATTAAAACTCAATAATTTGATTGCCACCACAGTTAGACAACAATGGATCTTAGCAGGATGGCATCCCCCTAAAATTTAACTTCAAAACCAAAGCAGTTCATTTTGATAATTTGGGTCAAAGAAATAAGGCTCTTCTGGTTTCTGTGTGGAAACGAGGTCTATACTGATAGAATATCCGCAAAATAGCCCTAAAAGTCTTGCCCAATAAGCATTTCACGACTCCATAAGCAAAAATTATCACACAAAGTCGAGAAGAGCCGAAATAAGTAGAGGTAGAACCTCGCTTATCTGCGTTGCAAGGTAGAATATTTATATAACCCACAACTATCTTAAATATAGAAACCATAATAAATTATGATTAAATAACCCTTGACTCCCCCCTTTTTTGTGATACTTTTTGTTGCAGAATATTGGCGCAAAACTAGCGTTAAATATGACCATAATTTTCTCCTATTACTGTCATCGAATCCATGAAAAAATTACTGACAATTTTAACCCCCTTGACTCTGATGGGGTTAGCTGGGGTTACTCCTGCTCAAGCGGCAATAGTAGCTGGTTGGAATTCATTTAATGCCAGTACCGCAACCTATCCCAAAGCGGCGAATACTGTAGGTGCGAATATAACCAGCACTGGGTTAAACACCGCCGGGATAAATCGGGAGAATGATCCTATCTTCCTGTTGGGTGGTTCTACTACTAACGGTTGGAATACAGGTAGCACTGTTAATACCAGCCAATATGTGGAATTTGCCGTACAACCTAGTGCAGGTTTTCAAGTCGATTTTACTAACTTACAACTCAATGCGGCCCAAACTGAAACGCAGCTAGATTTAGTCTTGCGCTCTAGTGTTGATGGGTTCACCAATAATTTAGGGACACAAGTTAACTTAACAACTAGCTTTAATACCTACAGCTTTGACCTAAGCAGTTTAGCACCCCAAACCGGCCCGGTGCAGTTCCGTCTCTATGGACTGAATGCTAATGGCTTATCTGTCTATTTAATTGCCGACAACTCCACTAATGTTGCCGGGGGTGGGTTTGTGGCTCTTAATGGGGATATCACTCCTGCTGGTGGCGGTGGTGTATCAACCCCGGAACCTAGTGGTATAGTGAGTTTAATCGCTGTTGGTGCCTTGGGTGCCGCTTCCCTTCGTCGTCGGGGATAAGGGAGGAGGGGCAACTACAGAGGGGTTGCCCCGAAATTGGTTAAATATTATCAATATTCTTTTACATTTCCTCGGCAATTTGTTAAGGTGATAAGGTGAAAGAGGAATAACAATCAATAGAGCCAATGACTCCCCAATTAATGATTCAACCTTCGTCTTTAATGAGAGAAGGGGTTGAACTCCGCGAATTTGGTAACATTTATTTATTCAGGTTTACTTCAGAGCTACAATCTCGTTTTGAGCAGTTATTAGCTAAGAAGAAAACTGACAGTCTCTCTGTTGACGAAGAAGCGGAGTATGCTGGACTTTCTGAACTAGAGCGCGTTTTTACGCTTATTAACGCCCAACTTGCCACAAAAAGTCAATGGTGTCCCTATCAACTCGAAGAATAGTCCGACAACGAGCTAACTTTGCAACGAGTCAACGAGTCAAAGAAATAAGTAGAGGTAGAACCTCGCTTATCTGCGTTGCAAGGTAAAACCTTGCAACGAGTCAAAGTCCTTTTTTTAATTAGAGAAAATATGCAGATAAAAGACATGACTCCCCAAGAGTTACAAAGTTTAATCCGTAATACAGTAGATGATACTCTAGATGAATACTTTGGTGATCCGGATGAGGGAAAACAAGTTAAAGAATCTTTTAAAGAAAAGTTATTAGAAATCCAACAAAAAAGATTACAAGGAAGAGCGACTGTTCCCGCAGCTGAGGTGGATAAAAGATATGGGATAGAACCTTAAATGAGCTATTCTGTTACTTTTGAACCAGAGTCGATAACTGATTTAGATTTGATCACAGATTTTAAGTAGCTGGTTATAATTAGGGTTTGCTGAAAAAGTAAAAAACAAAAACTCTCAAAAATCAGCCCGAATTTAAGATAAGTTTTTCTGTTGAGAAATCAGCTTTTTTATCATCTTTTCTAATCAAAGAGGGATGAATAAAGCTAAATTTAGATG
>NZ_JADBVE010000178.1:0-5125 GCF_020245285.1 Microcystis sp. M31BS1 | reverse complement strand
TGCGAATGACTGGGGGAACCCTGGAATTTTCGGCTTAGTTGCCGGCAGCTTGCCGCCAACTCACTCCTCTAGATAAGTATTTTGACTCAGGCATCTTCCTCTTTTGAGACGTTGTGACACTTAGGGTGCGGAATGTGGGTTCTTACGCCTGCGCGTTACTTTTCGTCCGCCCCACGATAGTTGTATTTCTACAAAATTTGCTTCAAAAAGAGAATCTAGGAGATCTGTTCCGCGTAATCTAACTCCGTTGCGCATCCCGCCTCTTTTCGGAGAATATCGTCGATATTCTTAAATGTCTGCTCGAACATAGGAAAAAGATTAGATACTCTCAAATCTTACCTCGATCGCTCCGGTGATCCTTAGCATAGATTTGTAAAAAGGCTGAAAATGCTTCAGCCTCGTCTAAAAAATCAGATTTTACCCGCAAAATTAAGGAATAGGATTAGCCGAATCCTTGCTTTCTAGGGTTTCGGCAACAGATTCCGTCTTACCAAAAGCAATTCTGAGGAAGGGAGGGGCCAGGAAAGTCGTCAAGATTACCATAATAATAATCGACACCTCCAAAGGCTTATCCAAAATTCCGCTGGCCGAGCCAATCCAGGCAAAAACTAGACCCACCTCACCCCGGGGAATCATACCCACACCCCACCAACAAGCTTTTTGCCGCAAAACCCAGATAACAATTACTTTTCTACCTTAACCCGTTGAGTAACGACAACAATCCCATCTCCTTGAATTAAAATCGCCGATAACCAACGATTTTCTGGTGTTGCCGGCGCTTTTACCCGCTTAAATAAACCGCCGGACTGTAATAATTCCAATTCTAGAGGCTTTGTATTAATATAACGCTCAATATCTACTTTCTCATCGATCGCCGCTCCGGCCAATAAATCATCCCCTAAAGGTTGGCGAACAATCACATCAAAATCAAATTCTTGACCCACTTTCACCCTTTCCGGAATTCTCACTTGAATACTGGGGGGATTTTTGCCGGTGCTTAACTCGACTCTCTCGCTTAAAATCTCCTGATAAACCAGTTTATTCCCTTGAAATTGTTGACGAGAACGAATCGTAGCATTCATTCCCACCACTCTTCCCTGCACCTTTCCTGTCCCGGTAATTTTAGTAATTGTATTGGCCGTTAACTTGTCCCCGGAACGACTCCAAGATTCGAGAGTCGTGGTGTATTGTAGATTGTTATAACGTTCCCAAAAATGAGTTAAAGCCTTTTTAGTTTTTTCGTAGGTCAAGCCATCGGAATTAGTAAATTTTGGACTATAAAACTCCATTAATTGCTTGATATCCCGCTCATTAGCCGCCGTTTCAATTTTGGAGATAAGGGTTTTTAAATTAGCTGGAGCAGTTTCTGGCTTTTCGGCCCGCAGACCGGTGGCAAGGGTAAAAGTTAACCCCAAACCTAACAGCAACGATAGAGAAAAATTGAGGGATTGACGAAAAAATTTATCGGGGATTGTGTTCAAGTTACGCATTAGTGATAGTTTGTGTAAGGATCGATAACTATGGTAGATTATTTCATTCTAGGACTGAATTTACCCTCTCTCGAATTATGGCACGCACTCCAACCCGTCTCTTGATTGCCGCTAGTGGTACTGGTGGTCATTTATTTCCCGCTTTGGCCCTGGCCGAGCGCTTGCCGGATTACGAGATTGAATGGTTAGGAGTTCCAGACCGTCTGGAACAGTCCTTAGTTCCAAAAACCTACCCCCTGCACACTATCCCGATTGAGGGGTTTCAAACCCGTTTGGGGTTAAAAACTCTCAAGATTCTGTTCGGTCAACTGCGGGCCATTTGGCAAGTGCGTAGTTTAATCAAAAAACGTCAGATAGCGGCAGTTTTTACCACCGGGGGTTATATCGCGGGCCCGACCATTTTAGCGGCTCGTTTAGCCAATATTCCCGTCATCCTACACGAATCTAACTACATACCGGGCAAAGTCACGAAAGTTCTCGGTCGCTGGTGCGATACGGTTGCCCTCGGTTTTCAGGGAACCGCCAGCTATTTACCCGGCACTCGCACCACTTGGGCTAGTACGCCTGTACGAGAGCAGTTTCTCATTCCCCAGTCCCTGGATTTACCGATTCCAGAGACTGCTTTTTTAATTGTCGTTGCCGGTGGTTCTCAAGGGGCCGTGGCTCTTAATCAAATTGTCCGACAAAGCGCTCCCCAATGGTTAGAAAAAGGTATTTATATCGTGCATCTCACGGGAGAAAACGACCCCGAAGCGGATAGTTTGCGCCATTCTAACTATTTTTCCCGGCCTTTTTACGACAATATGGCGGGATTATGGCAAAGAGCTAATCTGGCTATCAGTCGCTCCGGAGCCAGCACTTTAACAGAATTAGCGATCACTTGTACGCCTTCGATTTTAATTCCCTATCCTTTTGCTGCCGAAGACCATCAGTTCTATAATGCCAAAGTTTTCGCTGAAGCTCAAGCCGCTTATCTTTATCGTCAAAATGAGTTAACTGCTCAGTTTTTAGGCGAATTAGTCCTGGATTTATGGTCTAATCCCGAAAAATTGTCCGCCATGGCCCAACAAGCTTCTCATCTAGCCATTAGTGATAGTGCCGATTTATTAGCCGATTTGTTGAGAAGAAAGAGTCAAAAAGATAGTTTTTGAAACAAATCAGCCACGGGAAAAGTGAACCCCGGAACCACATCTTCCCCCTCCAGAAAATCTCCTGATGTTAATAATCCCCGCGGTTCGTACCCGCAACGATAAACTAAGACATAGTGTTGACCTGGACTGATAACCCAGAGCAAACGAGTCCCATTGGCAAAATATTCGGCAATTTTGTCCTCGATTTCTGCCACTGTATTCCCTGGAGAGAGAATTTCTACCACTAAATCGGGCCCACCTTCTAAAAAACCCGTCGGCAATTCTTCCAATTCTTGCAGACGTTCCTTGGCAAAAAAAGCTATATCGGGAGAACGTTTATTGCCATTTTTCATAGTAAAAGCAGTGCTGGAGTCCAATAATACCCCTAGTTTTCGAGATGTTACTAAAGCGAATAAAGCAGCACTTAAAATAATGGCAATATAACCGTGTAAAGCCCCAGAATTACCCAGATTAATTAACTCTCCCTTGACCAATTCGTAACGATTACCATCGTCAGGTAACGCCATAAACTCTGCATCAGTCCATACTTTTGTCTCTGGAGTTTTCATCACAGTAGTTTCTCGAATAGACATAATTTATCCTCGGTAAATATTCACAAGTAAAACCCTTAAAGAATTTCCTGCAACATCCGATTGGCCTGGGAAGCGTAACCACCACCAAATAAATTAAAGTGGTTGAGAATATGGTAGAGATTGTAAAGAGTTTTGCGCTTTTGATAACCAGCATCGAGGGGGAAAACATCGTTATAACCCCGATAAAAAGCCGCCGGAAAACCGCCAAAAAGTTCCGTCATGGCTAAATCTACCTCCCGGTCTCCCCAATAGGTGGCAGGGTCTAAAATTACCGGTTCCCCATCGACGGTAATTGCCGCATTTCCCGACCACAAATCACCGTGGACGAGGGAGGGATGGGGTTGATGCTGACTCAAAATCTCGCTAATAGCGGGAATAACTTGATCCTCGTCGGGAAAATTGCCGCCGCGCTCCTTCGCAAGTCTTAATTGATAGCCAATACGCTGATGAGCGAAAAAATCCGCCCAATTGTTACTAACGGTATTGATCTGGGGAGTAGAACCAATGGTATTATTACACTGCCAACCAAAGCGATCGGACAGGGAAACTTGATGTAAACGAGCTAAATTTTGCCCCATTTTTTCCCAGCTTTGGCTATTGCCACCGCCGAATTCTAACCACTCTAGCACTAAATAACTAGATTTCTCGGCAATTCCCCAACAAATTGGCTCCGGAACCCTGATAGTCTTGGTAGCGTGAATTTGCTTTAATCCTAAAGCTTCGGCGGCAAACATGGCCTCTTGGTTCGCTTGGTTAATCTTAACGAAATAAATTAAACCATTGCCACTGACCGCATAACCCTGATTGATGCAGCCACCACTAACGGGATGACTTTTCTCAATTTCAAAAGGTTTTTCCGTGGTTTGGGTAATATGTCGGGCAATTTGAGTCCACATGGTTTATCAGTTATCAGTTATCAGTTATCAGTGATCAGTGATCAGTTATCAGTTATCAGTTATCAGTTAAGCTGTTGACTATCTAAATTACTCGTTAAGATTGCAGGGGAGCGGGGAGCGGGGATCAGGGAGAGGCAGTTTGAGCATTTGTACTAAAATTTCCCATACGCAGTTTAAATTCAGTATAGGTTATCAGTTATCAGTTAGAAGGCAAAAGGCAAGAGACAACAGGCAAAAGGCACTGGGAGCATCTCACCTTTGTAACCCCTAAATCAGGTTTTTATGTCAAGCTATTTTGAAAGCCTTGCTGGAAACCAGTTTTAGGGATAAGTATAATTACTCACTTGCATAAATGAGATGCTCCCAAAGGCACAAAGGCACTCTTGCAATAGTTATTTTAGCTAAGTAGCCGGTTACGATTAAAGATAAAATACAAAGAACCAGAAGCCTGTCCCACTATCTAACGTTAGACCGCGCCGTTTACCTGACTTGGAACTACTGTGGGCAGAAAGAATTGATAGACTATCAATATAGAACCCAGAGGTCAAAGACTTATGCTTAGGGACTCCTCAATCATTAGCGCATCTCCAGAGATTATGGGTGGCACTCCAGTCTTTACCGGTACTAGAGTTCCTGTTCAAACGCTTCTGGACTATCTCAAGGCGGGAGAATCCATAGATGATTTTTTGGACGGATTTCCGACTGTAACTAGAGAACAGGTTATTGCTCTACTTGAGGAGGCTGGAAAACAGGTTATTGGCATGGTGGCATAGCTTGACATCCTCACCGCCGTGAACGGACGGTGATTCCCAAACCTCACGATTTAGGTTTCTGCTTCTGTCCCTTGCGGGGTTCCGCACCTGCCTTAACAGATTCACTCTGTTCTGGTCTTATGGTCGCTCTACAGACTGACACCGCAAGCCCTGCGGCCAAAATATTTTTACTAGCGTTAACATCTCGGTCATGGTGAGTCCCACAGTCTGGACAGTCCCATTCTCGAACATTTAACGGCATTT
>NZ_JADBVE010000177.1:0-5964 GCF_020245285.1 Microcystis sp. M31BS1 | reverse complement strand
GAACTTTTCTGACTTTTCTTCAGCTATTTATGAATGTCTGAATGATGCCCATCTGAAACATAAAAAAGAACTGGATTCCTTGCTGACTCTACGATTTCAGAAGTTTAATAAATCTCAGATTATGAACGTCTAAAGTATATGTGATTATACATTTCTTCTGGTTCAAGAATTTCCCAGATTAAGAGTAGTCCTCGAATTATTTGACCAATAGATTTACTTTGTTGGGGACAGTAAGCAATTCCTGCATGAGTTATAGATGATTGATTGATTCTTAAAAAATCAGTATCTTGAGTAAAAATCACGCGACCATTGGCTAAGGCAAATTGCAATTGTATTTCATCAGATACCCCCAATAAATTTTCTTCTGGAGTGGTAGTAACATCAAGGCCTCGCTGGCGCAATCCAAGAGCAATGTTATAGCTTACATTTTCATCAAGGTGAAATTTAATTTTATTGCCCATTCATTTTTTTAGTTTTTCTTGGACTAGAGAAGGTGTTTTAGCTTGCATTTCCTTGGCAAAGGTATCATCATCTGTGATTTGTTGTCTAATTTCTTCAAGGTGATCGTGATAGTAAGAAAGGGCCGCGTAAACATCAGCTAAAGTAATGCTGGGATAATGATAAACAATTTCATCGGGTGACATTCCCAGGCGTTCGTGCCAAATAACGACATCTTGGACTTTGATGCGATGACCTGCGATGCGCGGTTTACCGCCACAAGTTTCTGGGGTAATTTCAATGTGATTGATTAAAGTTGTTGTCATTGATAATAACGAATTTGTCCGATTATAGGGTCACAAGGAATCTGCGCCCAAATGTTATATATATTATATCACGTCAAGGTTTATAGAATAATTTTATTATGACAACTCTTATAAACTTGAAGCTAATTGAGGCGCGACAATAGTTTCGAGGGAAAAAGCATTCAGAGCCGTTAAGCTTCTGGCCTGTTCCAAGGTGATTGCACAAATGTTCCCATTTTTATCAAGATCTACCAAGGTATTTTCATTGATTTCTTGAGTCTCGACAATGGGATTGTTATTGAACTCTAAATATAGAGTGTCCGTATCTTGAAAGTAGGTGATTTTCATGGCTTAAAATTCCTGTACTTTAAATAAGTTGTAAGTCATCTTTTTCTAAGTCGTTAAGAGATTGATTCGTGATGAGAGAATAAAGAACATCGGGGTCTAAATCAGCCCCATTTTCCCAATAAATTGTTCCCCAATCAGGATTAATTTTGACAGTTTTAAAAAAGTCTAAGTCTTTGAGCGGTTGAAAAATGCCAACAAACTCGATAATTTCTTCAAGATTAATAATCCCCTCTTGATTATCTTCAAATTTAAGATAAAGTTGATAATTATTTAGAGGTTTCACTTCAATAATATCTTTTAGCATGGTTTATCCGTTTATTCTATTTAACTGGTTCTCAATCTGGCGAAATATTAGGGGAAGTAACGATAGAATTCTCGACGATGAAGAACACGAGCAAATGTAATTGTATCTTCTTCAATAAAAAAACCAATTCTATAGTCACCAATTCGGATACGATAGGCATTATATTCTCCTTTTAATTTTTTAAGGTTGTTAATTTCGCTTAGCTGCTTAACTGCTAAAATATCAGTAAAGACAAGGTTTTTGATGACTGAGTAAGAGGAGGTACTTTTTAAATCTTTAAGATCCTTGATAAAAGTAGGAAGATAGTTGATTTTCATTCTTTTTCTAATTCAATTAAAGCTTCCTCCAAAGTTAAGGGAGTTTCATCTTTAACGTCTATCATGGCGCGATAGAGTCCAGTATCTTCATAGGTTTCTATTATTTGTTGATAATCTTCAAAATTAATGATAACTTGCTGTATCTGACCTTGATTATCCGTAATCAAGTCTTGAGCAAAGGGATAATCTTTGATGTTCATAATTAATTGTTCCTCATTTTGCTTGGGTTTCTAATCCCCTTCTAATTTGATATTGATTATTTTCGATCAGAGAACGGGCAGCATCACTAAGATTATTATCACCTTCGATAAACCATAAAAAGGCGTGGGTATCCATTAAAATTTTCATGGCATATAGTTCTCAAATTCTTCGATGGGATCATCAAAATTGTCAAGCATTTTAACGATGCCTTTTGCGCTGCCATATTGGGGATGTTTAACAGTAGTAGGAAGAGAAATGAGTTGAAAGTCTTGACCTTCATGATTCTGGATAATAACTTGTTCACCTTTTGAGGCAGCTTTAAGGAGGTCAGAAAGTTGACTTTGGGCTTCGTTTAAAGTTAGTTTTATCATAGCTTTGTTCAGTTAAATATTGATTGTTGAGATAATAATTTACCTTAATTATTCTCTAACGTAGCCTGAATTTGCCCTAACAGTTCCTCACAATTTTTAACCAAGGGAATCCCCAATTCTTGGCATAATTCAAGTGCTTGTTGGCAATGACTGAGGGCAAGTTCAGGGCGATTAGTTTGGTGGGCGATTTCGGCAAGAACTCTTAAATTATGGGCGGTTAAATATTTAAAATTAATCTCTTGGGAAATAACTAAGGATGCTTGAATTTTGCTTTCTGCTTCGCTGTATTGTTCTAGTTTAATCAATGCTTCACCCATGTTATATAAAGAAAATGCCACCCCTCGCCGATCGCCAATTTCGTCACTGATGTCGTGAAATTGCTGGAAGTGGGAGATCGCCTTTTCATGCTCCCCTAACGAGTCATAACAAACTCCCAGATTGCCTAAAGACCTTGCCACCCCCTGCCGATTACTGATTTCCTTACTGATGTTGTGATCTTTCTGGTTGAGGGCGATCGCTTTTTCATACTGTACTAGGTCATAATAACAATTGCCTAAATTCCCGAGAGAAATTGCCACCCCTTTCCAATCGCTCATTGCTTCACTGATGTCGTGAAATTTCTGGTGATAGGAAATTGCTTTTTCATACTGCCCCAAGGACTTATAACAAATGCCTAAACCACATAGAGAAGTTGCCACCCCTTGCCAATCTTCTATTTTCTTACTGATGTCGAGACATTGCCGGTGATAGGTGATCGCTTTTTCGTACTGTCCCAAGGAACAATAACAACTTCCCAAATAACTTAACGAGTTACGATAACAAACTTGTTCCCGTTGACTCCCTGCAATCACCTGTTCATAATGATCTGCTTGCTTACGATAAAATCCTTGTAAATCTAAAAAACTATTAACCGATTTATCTTTCTCTTCTCCTCCTCGATCCTCATTCAAAATATCGTAAGCTAACTGCCATTCTCCCAATTCCCCTGCATGGTGAAACGCCTCTAAATATTCCTTCAAATCTTCCAAGGATTCCCAGGGAGGGACAGGTAAATGAGCTAAATAATAATCTAAGGCTAATTGATGGGCGGATCGCAATATTTCAGGATTTGCTTGATCTTGCACCACCATTGAAATTAAAGGCAAAAACTGAAACTGTCGCGGTTTTACATTGTATTCGGGGGGAAATTCTTGTAATAAAGATAAACGAGCTAAATAGCGTAAATCTTCCTCAGTTATTGCTGGAATTAACCCCTGGGCTAACCTGTCATCAAAATTCTCCCGCAGTACCGACAACCGCGTTAAACTCTCCCTAAACTCTTTCGATAATCGCGCTAAACTGGCGGTAATCACTTCTCTGACACAGGTTTCCGTGTCGCGGTGATAACCCTCCACATCAAACATATTTAAGCCCAAATTTTGCGACTCGGTGACAGAAACCCCTTCTCCAAATTCATCACTCATCCAACTACAAACCAGTTGCATTAAGAGAGGATGTCGTCCCATCTTGTGGACAAATTCGGCTAATTCTTGATTAGTTCCTGTCAAACCGTAATTGACCCTCACCAACTGGATTGCGTCCGCTTCTGCTAATCCCCCCAGGCGCAACCAATGACAACGCCGCGTTAAATTGGCTACAAAACTCGGCTGTTCCCGACTGGTAATCAGGATTTTACTCTGGTTTCCCAACCACAACCAACGGCTCAAAAATTGCCCATAAACTGAATGTACCGCCGTCTGAACTACTGTTTCTAAGTTGTCGAGAATCAACAGACAAGGTGAGGTAATCAGTCCCCGTATCATCTGCTGAATTAACGTCTCATCGTTCCATTTTTCATCGTAGGGTTGCTCCAAATTTTCTAATAACCAGCGGCCAAATTGCGCTACTGAATAACGCTCCCTAAAACTAACCCATAACACCCGCCAATGAGGGTTTAACTTCTCTTTGAACTTCACCGCTAAAGCCGATTTCCCATAGCCTCCTGCGGCGGTTATCCCGATTAAGCGTACTTTGTCATTGCTGAGGGCGGTTTGTAGTTCCTTGATTTCATCCTGTCGTCCCTGCCATTCATCTACTGGCGGAGGTGTGGTATTTAGGGTTGCTGATTGCGTTGGGGCTAACTTTGTCTGTTCCCTACCAGACGACTCCAGCTAATGCTCTTTGTTATTGTCACTGGGATAGTAATGGTTATGGTTTCCCCCCAAAAATTTAGCTTCAACATTTTTGTTGAATTGATAACCCTGGGATTGATCCTTGTTAATTTGAGTATTGCGGATCTGTTTTTCCGTTGCCGCTAACTTAGCGGCTAATTCCTGGTTACTGCTCATCAACGCCCGCATTTCCGTTAATAATTCTGTAACTTCCGAATCAGCTAATACAGGTTCCAAGTCAATGACGGCTTGCTCAACTTCAGGTGCTTTGCCTGCGGTTAATAACTTTAAGGTTGGCGAGGTAGGAAATTTGCGTTGCAGTGTCGCCAATAAGGAATCGTTAAGATTTTCCCCAGTCTTGCCTAAAAAACCTGTGGCAATAGCAGCACCAGCCAAGGGAGCAATATTCGTGGCCCAAGTTATCAAAGTCACTAAGAGTGGTTCCATCAACAAAAACCTCTTGATTTTTTTCTAATGATACAGTTTTTCCCAAAAAAGAATAACGTTTGCTTAAACCGCCGTATCAATGAATCGGTGATCGCATTTATTTGATTGTTCTCGATTCCAAAGGAATAACTAATTTTAATACGCCCATTGTTAGTTAAGCAAAACCCACAGGCTGAAACTGAACATCGTTGATGATTTTAACCGTTTCTCCTGATTGCTTCATCACAAATAAACCGCGCCGATAAGCATAACTATCTATCCCCTGATCGATTTCAATCCCCGCTACTGCACCATAAACCTGAAAGTCTCGAAATTGGGGAAAGGCTAACTTAAATCGCTGTAATCGATCGAGAAAGTCATCTACATCATCCTTCGAGAGTCGAGATTTACACTCCACCGCCACTAACTCACTGCCATTCACCGCCAGAATATCAATTTCCATCGCTGCCCCGGGACGTTTACTTTTTAAGCGACTCATGGTTTGGGTGACATCAATCCCCCGTTCTTGAAATAACTGCACAACCGCCGGCTCTACCATTTCTTCGACAAAACGCCCCCAACGGGTGGTTAAGTTATTGACGGCTTCGGTGGTGGCCTGTACCTGCTTTTTCAATTCTTCCATCGTGCGATCGGCTTCAGCACTGCGGCGATCAGCCTCAGCATTTCGTTGTTCAGCTTCAGCATTGCGGCGGTCCGCTTCAGCACTACGGCGCTCGGCTTCAACATTGCGGCGCTCGGCTTCTTTTTGGAACTCGGCAAATTGAGCCTCGGTTCTTTCAAACAGTTTGTAAATATCGGCGATCGTAATAGCTTCTGACATGGCGTGTTCTTGTCTATTTGAGCAAAGCCGATCCTATTCTAGCAACTCGGCCGAATGTGCCAGTTTATGGGGAATTTAGCCCCGATCTTAGTAAACCGATCGCTTCCGGTCTAGATTCCCGTTTAGAGAATTACAGAGAATGATTGATCCTATAATAACGGGAAAATCCTCAGAGTGAGGAACTCGCATGAAACCAGCATCCCTGATTCAACTAACCGATAGTCTGAAAGCCCTTTATATCAAAACTGCCCAAAAGCTGAAAG
>NZ_JADBVE010000176.1:0-10824 GCF_020245285.1 Microcystis sp. M31BS1 | reverse complement strand
TTAATTGAGGGAATGAATACCAAAATAAAGCTTATTAAAAGAATGAGTTATGGATTTACCAATTTTGAACATCTTCGACTTAAGCTGTTTGCTTGCTTTAATTCATAACAAAAATTAACACACGAAAACCAGAAGAGCCTATTTTTCTCATTTTTGAACCATCAAAAATTAATTAGGCAAGAGGTTTAATGACCAACTAAGTCTGTCATTACTTTTGCAAAATGATATTAGACTTCCTCTAAAAAATTTTAAAACCTCTGGTTGAGTCAGCATTGTCTGAGTCAGCCGTCAAAAGGAAAAAATAAGTAGTCATGCAAAATAAATTTCCTAGTGAAGACAGGCAAGAGGCAATAGGCAAGAGGCAAAAGCTTTATCGAAATGTGTAATTAATTTTGCTTAGGTACTTACAAACCAAAGAGTTTTTGAACTGAAAGAATCCTTATTTATCGAACAAAATGCCTGAATTTACTAAAACGAGAAGTCGCCTCTCTCCTGAATCGGTAAGAAGTCTTTGTTTTGGGTCGTCGGTCGTCAATACCAAATCAGGTTACACTTCATCGACCCGAAGGTTAATGCGGATGGAGGGACTCGAACCCACACATCAAAAAGATACTAGAACCTAAATCTAGCGCGTCTACCAATTCCGCCACATCCGCAAATGTATTACCGTATTCAATCATAGCATAAGATACTATAGGAAAGATAAAATTTTTTATTCTTAATAATTTTATGCTCTTAGGTTTTGTCTTTCAGTCCCCCGGCCCGATCCTCTGGGAGATCGGACCGATTTCGGTGCGCTGGTATGGATTTCTCATCGCTATGGCGGTATTATTGGGTGTCACCCTCTCCCAGTACCTCGCCCAAAAAAGAGCGATCAATCCCGATTTAATCGCTGATTTGGCTATTTGGTTAGTAGTGGGGGCCATACCTGCAGCCCGTTTGTACTATGTTCTCTTTCAGTGGCAAGAATACGCGCAAAATCCTGCTGATATTATCGCCATTTGGAAGGGAGGTATCGCTATTCACGGGGCAATTATCGGGGGTTTGCTGGCAGCCCTAATCTTTGCTCGCATTAATCGAGTTTCTCTTTGGCAATTACTCGATCTGGTGGCTCCTTCAGTTATTCTCGGTCAAGCGATTGGACGTTGGGGTAACTTTTTTAATTCGGAAGCTTTTGGCAGTCCGACTAATTTACCTTGGAGGTTGTTTATTCCTCCCGCTAGTCGTCCTTTAAAATATATCACCGTCGATTATTTTCACCCCACTTTTCTCTACGAATCTCTCTGGAATCTGGCAGTTTTTGCCCTACTCATCTATCTATTTTTCTGGGGGTTAAAACACCCCAGTAAATTAAAAATTGGCACCCTTACCCTAGTCTATTTTATCGCCTACAGTCTAGGTAGATTCTGGATCGAGGGACTACGCACCGATAGTTTAATGTTTGGGCTTTTGAAAATGGCACAAATAATTAGTTTGGCGGCGATCGCTGTTGGTATTTTCGGTTTATTCTGGTTATATAAACTGCAGCGTCCTTTACCGGATGTGGTGGCGACCGTCAGTTATAATCAAAAGTTACCCTAGCTAACCCTGACAATGGATCTAGTAACGATTTTTCAACAGGTTTTAAACGGTTTATCGATCGGTAGTGTCTATGCTATTTTTGCCCTCGGTTACACTTTGATTTTTTCCATTTTAGGGATTATCAATTTTGCCCATGGCGCAATTTTTACCCTCGGTGCCTATTTTACCTACGCTCTAGCGGGGGGAGTTTTCGGGTTTAATGGTTTATTGGCTAATGCCAAATTACCCTTTTCCTTACCCTTTTTTTTAGCACTCTTGCTAGGCTGTATCCTTTCAGGTTTCACCTCGGTTCTTCTGGAAAGATTGGCCTTTAAACCCCTCCGGGTACGGGGTTCCGATTCTCTCTTAACTCTGGTTTCTAGCCTAGGGGCAGCCGTGGTGATTGTCAATGTCATTCAATACTTATTCGGGGCAGAAATTTATACTTTTCCCGATGGGATCTATGGCAATCTTCCCCCCGCAATTAATTTCGGTACAGCCGATCGCCCGGTGGCAATTCGCACAATTCAGATTATTATTTTTCTGGTTTCAGCAGTTATGGTAGCTTTACTAACTTACTGGGTTAATTTTACCAAAATGGGCAAAGCTTTACAAGCGGTAGCTGAAGATGTTACCACTGCCAGTTTGTTGGGTATCAATCCCGAAAAATTTATTGTGATTACCTTTTTTATTAGTGGTGCCTTGGCAGGTTTAGCAGGAACTTTAGTCGGTTCTAGTGTTAGTATCGCTGGCCCCTATTTCGGCATTGCTTTCGGATTAAAAGGTTTAGGAGTGATCGTTTTAGGGGGATTGGGAAGTATCCCCGGAGCGGTAATCGGTGGTTTATTATTGGGTATTGCCGAAGCTTTTGTTCCCGCAGAATATTCCGGTTATCGAGAAGCGATCGCTTTTGCTATTCTCTTTATTATGTTGTTAGTTCGTCCCCAGGGTTTACTAGGCAGAAAGTTAATTCAAAAAGTCTAAGTCGGTTTAATTGGCCCCGAGAAAAACTGTTTTTCCCGACAAAGAAGATTGATAGGCAGCATAGGCCACTTCTAGGGCATAAAGACTGGCTTGGGGAGTAACATAAAGAGGAACCCGATCGAACAGATAATCTAGCACCATGGCGGTATCTTTAGCAAAAAGACCACGACGGGTTTCCACTTCTAAAGCTTGGCTACCTTCACTATTAATTAACTGCCCTGTTTCCCCTTCAAAAATTAAGCTGCCCCCCTCACCATGAATAGTGAAAGTTCGCTCATTTTGCCAAAAAACTTCCCCTTTGCCGTAGGTAACTTCGGCAATTAAGCCATTTTTAAATAATAACTGCGCCTCACACAAACAGGCCAGAAAATAATTGGATTCTGGGACATTCCAATAACGACAATGACAGGATACGGACTCCACTTCCCCAAATAAATTAGTAAAGCGATGGATACGAGAAAGAGCAGCAATTAAAGGAAAACCGAATAAATCCCGATGAAATGTCCAGCGCCGGGGTGCTGGTCTGCCGGGGGCGATTGTGGTATAACGGGCTAGGTGGATATTGCCGAGGCTGTCTAAATACTGCTGTTGGGTTTGATGCAGTCCCCCCAAAAGTTCAATATGTTCGACGTGCAGTAATTTGTTCTCGGTTTCGGCTAGGGTGATTAATTCTGCTGCCGCTGCCGGGTGAAAAGCCAGAGGATACTCGACGATAACGTGCTTACCAGATTTTAAGGCAGTACGGGCGATCGAGGCATGGGCCTGATTAACGTTGGCAATGACAATCAGATCGAGATCAGGATGACTGGCCAGGCTTATTGCCGAATCTAGGGCAGAAATTTGGTATTTTTGCGAGAAATTAGCGATTGATTCGGGACTATTACCGCTAAAATACAGAAGCTGGGCGCGATCGTCTGCTTGCAAGCTTTCAGCGCGACGTTGAGCGGCGAACCCTGTGCCAACTATACCAATTTTTAGGGGACGAGGAGAAGTCATCAGGGGCATTCTGGCGACATTAATTATAGGGAAGTGGGGTGCGGGGTGTGGGGTGTGGGGTATGGGGTGTGGGGAGATAGGGGAATTTCAACTAATACCCCAAAACCCTAAAACCCCAACTCTCAACTCCTGAATACTTTCTACAGCAATTCTGCTTTTCCCAGCTTTATCTTAGCAATCAACTCATCTATTATCTCAAAAATAGCGCCCTGAAAGATGTGGGAGGGTGAATTCATATTTTTAATGGGCAACGCCAATTTTTTGCTCCTGTTTAGGACCTAGACACTCTAAACTGCGATCGGTTGTCGGGGAGCATGACGACTAGGGGAAACCACCACGGGAGTGGGCGACACTGCACAGGTTAATTCTAGAGACTGTTCTAAACTAACCACCCGATTGAGTTGTTGCCATTCAGTGCCAAAAGGAGGCATCGCTAGAGCGCAGGCTTTCCAATGAGCTTCGACGGGAACATCTAGTTGTTGACAAGTGCCACCGCGCCGACCTTGGGTTTGATAGTATCGGCAGTATCGACAGGAAGAAGTAAGAAAGTTTGCGGCTTGCATGGGTTGGCTTTAAAAGGAAGATGATTATAAGGAACTCAAGGGATGACTCTCTTTTCGCTCTGTGTAATATTGTCCTACCCCGTGCCAAGGGTATTTTCCTGACTAGCATAGCTAGGACTGATACGCCATATAGTTTTTAGTGATCCCCAAAAAAAATTTTATTTTTAGAATCTTTTAACAGTTACTTTGCAAAAAGCAGCACTGTCTCAAAACAGAGGAGTTTAACTCAGTTGTGGCCGCGGTTATCGGCTCTAGTATCGCCGATAACAAACCGGGGATCAAGCCTTAGCCGAATAGAATTGATGAATACAGGTTCAATTAAGACAGAAAAGATAGTCCTATTGATTCCCGACTCAAAAGCACTCTTTCCACAAGACTATAAAAAAATTGAATCTTTTACTCCGCCCGACTGGGCAAAACAAAAAGCACAACATTGCCAACGCTCAAGCTCTCCGGGGGGACTGGGAGACTGACAACGAGGACAAATCGGCCAGGCTCGATTTCTCTGAAGTATTTTCTGGCTCCAACTCTCTAAACTGTCCGGTTGCTGGGGATTTTCTGGCGGTTTTTCCGGGGTGACATAACTAGGATGATCTCTCAGGGATTTAGGTGCGATCGCTTCTAGAGGAATTAACTGACTATCTTGCTGCCAACGGGCAGCAGAAAAGCGGATATCGCTCAGGGGAGTCTCTAACTGACTATTAAGCCGTTTTAATAAGCTATAGCGTTGTAAAGACAATTCCTGTGCTAAAGTGGCGCTACTGGTAGCCACCGATAAAACCCCGCGATTGAGGGAAAAAGGCCGGGTTTGCTCCAGCAGACGGGGATTAATAATTTTTGGCCATAATTGCAGCACTTGCTCATAGTGGCGATATTCTTCCCAACCCGCCTGTTGAGTAATAGCCGCCAAAATTTTGTCAAGAGAATGTAAAGACATCTGGAAAATCTAGAGAGTACCACGTTAGACTAGGACGAAAAAACCTGCTAACTTTTCAGCATAACCTTTAATACCCTCATGAAATCCGATCGATCCCCATCCTCCCAAGATTTGCCTCTCTCGATCGTCCATCAACCCAGTTCAGCCATCGATCCCGCTCAGGAACCAGAATACCTAGAAGCTGCTGTCATTAACGTCTATCCCCCAGCTAAAGATGTCTTTTTTACCCCTTGGGGCATCCGGGCAATGGTGATCTTTTTAATTGCTAATAGTCTCCTCAGTCTCAATCAATGGTTAACCAGCACCACCCCCACCCCGAGCAAAGCTGAGAATTCCCCCCGCGAGCAGCACCCAAATAACTCCCGCCACCTCGATCGATTGATAGCGATCGCTCGTCCGGTAGAGAAAACTCCTCAAACCAGTCCGATCGTTAATATTCCCGCTCCTCCGGTTAAAACTAGCCCGATAACTAACATTCCCGCCCCACCAGTGGTTCAGAGTCCCCCCACCGCTATCAATCTGACTAATGCCCTCTTACCCCCGAATCCGCCACCATCCCCAATGCCGGCCCATCAATTACCCGTCAGTAAGATCAAGCAATCTTTACCCGTCGCCCCCCCGGACCCCAGTACCCCTCCAGCATCTTCCCTAGTTTCCGCACCACCACCGCCACCGCCCCAAGTCAACCCCGCCCCCTCGACCGCGATAATTAACGAACGAATGTTAGAGGAATTGCGTCAAAGAGAAGAATCACCCGCTAATTTACCCTTTTTTCAACGGGAAAAAGCCCGTCGTCTGGCTAATCAAAACCGACAGGATGCCACGGAGTTAATGAAACAGTTACCGCCAGAATTACAAGTATCCCCTTCTCCCTCTCCCAGTAGTCCGGCACCCCCAGAAACAGCCGATCCCTCCCAGTCCCCCGTCCCTAGTTCTATCATTATTGATAGGAGCGGCACTTCGGTAAACTATTAGGGTTGGTATCGGGAGGACGGTAATGGGTTTGTTTGAGCGCATGGGCCAAGCAATTCGCGCCCAAGTCAATAGTCTGATTCAGGAAAATCAAGATCCAGAAAAACTGCTGGAAAAGGCGATCTTGGAGATGGAAGGGGAATTGATCCAAATGCGACAAGCCCTGGCGGCAGCCGTCGCTACCCAGAAACGCACCGAGCGCCAACGACAACAACAGGAAAAAGCGGCGCAAACTTGGCACGAACGCGCCCAATTAGCCCTACATCACGGTAACGAGGAACTCGCCCGTCAAGCTCTCAGCCAATGGCAAACCTATCAAAGTCAGATCACCCCCCTACAAACCTCCCTGCAACAACAAACGGCTATTATACAAAAATTAAAGAAAGAACTCTTGACAATTGAACGCAAATATGCTGAGATGAAAGCACAGAAAAGCCTTTATCTGGCCAGATTGCGATCAGCGAGCGCCAGCCAAAAAGCTCAAGAAATTATGGGCAGTTTGAACAGCAGTCAGATGGGGACTATTTTCGAGAAATTAGAAGCAAAAGTCCTAGAAGCCGAATCCCAAGCCGATTTAATCCAGTATAAAGACCCCTTAGAGCGACAATTCCAAGATTTGGAGGGACAAAAACAAATTGAAGCGGAATTACTCAAGTTAAAACAAGAAAACTTGGATGAGTGATGTGGGGTGTGGGGTGTGGGGTGTATTTTCAGTGAACAGTAATCAGTAATCAGTAATCAGTAATCAGTAAACTCACATCTGACTGATGAATACTGACTGCTGATTGCTTCTGTAGTTGATCAGAAATTTGGGTTGAAAACCCCGTCCTTTTAGGATGGCCTTGTGCTAAAATACCCACAAGTGGTTCCGACCGTGAGAACGTGAGCAAACAGGTTAAACGTCCTACTCCGTGATCTCAAAATTTCTAACAGTCAATGGTGTTTAATTAAGTCCAAACTGTCAGAACCCAAAACAATTAAATACTGTGGGACACACAGAAATTTACGCTTGGGGAGTAGTCTTTAAGAGTGCTTGCCTTATAGGTGTAGTCGGACTAGATATGAAACTGTAAGTCCAAAGCTAACTTAGTTAGTAGAGGCCGGATTCAGCCCAAGAATCTCCGCACTTTTAGGGCGGAGAGTGTCAAATTAGAGGATGAGCCGTTAGGCAAGATAGGAAATTTTAAGAACAGTTAACTGATTTAGTACACACCGAGAGGAACAAGAGCGTCATGGGTTTATTCGATCGCCTTAGCCGAGTTGTCCGAGCTAACCTCAATGATATGGTGAGCAAGGCTGAAGATCCAGAAAAAATGCTGGAACAAGCTGTCAGTGATATGCAAGAGGATCTAGTACAGGTACGTCAAGCGGTCGCTAGAGCGATCGCTGAACAACGACAAACGGAACAAAAATACAGCAAAGACCAGTCAGAAGCCAATAAATGGGAACAAAGAGCCAAATTAGCCCTTTCTAAAGGGGATGAAAACCTCGCCAGGGAAGCTCTTAAACGCAAGAAAGATTTCACGGAAACCGCCGCCATTCTCAAAAATCAACTGGATCAGCAAACAGTACAGGTAGAAAGTCTAAGAAAAAACTTGATTGCGCTCGAAAGTAAGATTTCTGAGGCAAAAACCAAGAAAAATATGTTAGTAGCTCGCTCCAGAGCCGCAAAAGCTAACGAAGAAATCCAAAAAACCCTCGGCAGTATCGATACCAGTAGTTCCATGTCCGCTTTTGAGCGCATGGAAGAAAAAGTTATGCAGATAGAAGCCCGTAGTCAAGCGATCGGTGAAATCACTGGTAGCGACATGGAACGTCAATTCGCTGCACTAGAATCGGGTAGCGATGTGGATGATGAATTAGCAATGCTAAAAGCACAAATGTCCGGGGGAGCATTACCCGGTACAGCTTCTAGTCAACCCACTTTACCCCAAGCAACCACCGTCAGGGATTCGGCAGTGGATGCGGAATTAGAGGAATTGCGATCGAAGTTAAAAGAACTGTAAAACTTTGAGAGCGTCGAGACGTATTATCTACGGTACGTCTCTATTTATTAATTTTGTTGTTGAGATAGGGAATAAGCTAAGACGCATTTTAACCGCCTATCCTTAGATTAGTTCTCCCCCAATCCCTTTACTGTTGCCTCTTGCCTCATCTCAACAAGCAATTTAAATACGCGGGCAGCTTATCCCTGTTGTTAGTGCCGCACAATGGCAGCTTTGTCGATATTAAACATCTGATTAGGTTTTGCCGAGCAGAATTATCCACCCTATTCCGTTAATCCTTCAGCGTGTTTAACCGAGCGTAGTTGGTTAAGAAATTGCTCTATTTCTTGAGGTTTATCAATCCTGGGCGGTAAATTAAAGCCATATTCAAGAGGAGCATCAATAACAAGAATTTTTTGATTATTGATGTTACTTTCGTCAATCAACCATAAAGCATGGGTTTGATAAGCTGGAATCACTAATAATCTGACTATGATATTTTCTTCAGGGATATTTTCATCAATCCAGCTAATAGCTTGATCGAATTTTTCTGCTAATTCCGATTGAAAAATTCCATCCACAGACCAATCTGTAGGTTCACTGCCAAGGCTGCTAGAGCGAGCATAGGCGATCGGGGTATTATCTGATTTTACTTGCAGATGCCATTGCCCTGATGGACGAGCTAAACGGGTTAAATCGTTGCTTGGTTCAACCACTGCATTTGCGGGTAGATTCCAGACATCTACACTTTCATGCAAAGCAGGGGAAACTGCACCGAGAGACTCAGTTATTCTAGACAAGCTAAAACCTACTTTTCTTTGTAATTGAGTTAAAACGTCATCGGGTAAAGTTTTAAAATGTGCCATTTTAGTTTATCTCCTAATATTAATCCATGTCCATCGCCATTGACCTTCGCCATAGGCAGTTTTAACTCGATCGTAGGGAATAATTATTTCACCCCGCCAAGGATCATAAATGATGACCTGGGGGACTGAATCAATTATATCCCAACCGACTGCTAAAACAGCATGACCTCCTCCTCCATTCCATTTAAAACCGATTTCTACTGCACGTTGATTATCAAGTTCAGTTTGTAAGGTGGTAAATTCAATCAAACCATTAATATAAATTGGATTAAAACTATACCTTACCCACATAGGAGCAATATTAAGAATCGGCAAGGGTTTATTGCATAATGAACTATTAGGTGAACTGCAACAACCTGTTAATTCAAAAGCAACATTGGCAAGGTTACATTGCTGTGTTGTGATGTCATCATTTTGCTGAAAAACCATCTGCATTGAAGCCGCCCAACACCATTGGGTTTGTTCTTGTTTAATCCAAGTGATTTTGTTAATTCTAGTGGCTTGCCCTAGGGTATCATCGCTGACAAAAGCTACAAAAGCTGCTGCTTGTAAAATGATCGGCTTTCCTTGTTCAACTCTTAAAGGCATCGATTTTTTCTGGGAGTGATATAAAGTAATTGGAAAAAGAGTAACTCAGCAGCATAACTTTGTTACTCTTGATTATCATTAGAACAGTGATTCTAAAACGTAGCATTAATAGAAATTCCAACAGACACACCACCTAGAGCATTTTCCCCCGTCTGAGCAAGGGTAACTACTCTCTGAGGAAGAGTTTTAGGAGGTGTTTCCCAGTCTAGATTAATTGCAGCACCTGTAATTAATTTTGTCCAATCAGGAGCGGCACCATCTCCTATGGTTTCTCCCACTGCATCCACAAGTGCATCAGCAATAACTTTAGCTAAACCTTTACTTGCTGCAGATAAAAAGACTTTGGCAGCTTCTTCAGGAGTGCCTCCTAAGCTACCACTTAAGTCAGCAGGTAATTGAATACCGTCAATTTTCGCCATATTTAACACTCTACTTTCATTTGATGTTTTTAGTCTATCCGACTAACATAAAAATAACATTTGGATCGACTATCAATATGTTCTTTAATTAATTCTTCATTTTTTTATTTATTAAATGCTAGTTACTAAACGGTAAACAACGGATATTGTCGGGATTTTTATTAAGCCTCTTTACAAAAGTCGGATAATAACGGATAATGACGGTAATCTAGCTGAGGGCAAAAAAGTCATTAACATGGATACTCAAGAGATTTTTAAACTTATTGATGAGGTGGTTTTTAGGCAAACAGGAAAACACCTAGATACTTTACAATTGGGGATTTTAAAAAGCGTTTTTAATGGTTATAAATATGCTCAAATCGCCCAAGATTATAAATGCAGTGAAGGTCATGCTAGAGATAAAGCCTATGAACTTTGGCACATTCTCTCAGAAGCATTAGGCGAAGATTTAAACAAATCAAATGTTCGATCAGCAATTGAAAGATTAATAATTACTAATAGTAGCAATAACTTGGTTAATTCTGGACAAATTGACAAACTTAATTTTTGTCCTAACTCCCCTCAATCTCCTGAAAACTTAGCCACGGATAATTCTGATATAATTGAAACCGAAAACTTGATAATTGAAGAAAAATTAAAAGAAGCAAAACTAGAAACCGTTCCCAGACTGGTGCAATTAGGGCTAACTGCTGAACAAATTGCTCAAGCCCTCGATTTGCCTTTGTCATTAATTTTAGAAACTTTAAGGTAATTTCTTAATGGATAGCACAATAGTTTTTTTTCAAAATCTCACAAAGAATCGAGGCAATGTTATCCCTGACTGACGGACACAAGTGGGTCAAAACCTGACAAGACAAGGGTTGCCAAAAAGAAAAATATCTGGGTAGATAGGGAAAAAGCAAGAATCCCTACAAGATGAAAACCGAGAACAGAATCTTCTCCCAAGTTTATTCC
>NZ_JADBVE010000175.1:0-3531 GCF_020245285.1 Microcystis sp. M31BS1 | reverse complement strand
GCTCATTCTAGCGATGATTCTTCGATCTGACCGCACCCATTGACAAAAATTTACAATTATTCGACCTTTAGCGATCGCTATCGGGGGATAGTTGTTTTTTGTTACAGCAGTGGGGGAGAAGGGAGCGGGTTTTTCAAGTTGGATTGGCAGTTAATCATGCTATTAAAAACCGATTCAGTATAACGGTCTAGTTGAGCCGCCGCAGATAACCTGTAATTTTTGTCGGTATTTTTGGTGAAGTCGGCTCCAACGCAGTGTTAGACGGCACTTACTTTACGGATTTCTACGCTGCCTTCTTCAAATACTTGAACCGTGAGTTGATAGCCTTCCATTAATGACATTCCCACTAGAGGTTCGGAATCAGCTTCATCAATTGGGATAGTCAGATAATCTCCATCCCAAATTACGAGAGCTTCATAGACATTAAAAACGCATTCGCTACCATCACCAAGAATAGCACGTCCTCGTCTTTTCCATTTTAGGTTTAGCTGATCGATTAGGTCTGGTGGCAATGAAAGCCAACCATTAAAACCTGTATCAACGATCGCATCTTGCGCGTAAATATTTCCTTCAGAGTCACATATCGAAAGTGAAATAATCGCCTCAAAATCCGCGTTAACGATTCCGGCGATCATACTAATCTCTTTGTCCGTCCACCAAATCGGCGAACATAGCGAGAACCGACTCGAACAATCCAGATTTGAGCATCTGGGTGACGGGCTTCGAGTCTATTGCAAGCAGATATTTCACGCGCATCAATTTCAAAGTCGCCAGTTTCAAGGTCAATTGCTACAATTTTGCCCTGATTACCCAATTCGACTTGTGGACGTATTTGAGTTTGATAAATCAGATCGCCACGCTGGGCAAATTCTTCTTTGCTATAGCGGGGTTGTCGGACTGTCATAGGATTGATCTTGTTGCAACTTTTGCCCCTCTATTTTAACCTAAACATCGGGAATCTTCGCTAACATTCCCCAACTGGGCCCACAAGAGCGGCATCGCACTTAAACCCACAGTTTCAATCAATGGGCATGGTGCGTTCCCCAAAATCGATCGCTGGAGCAGTGGGACTTGCATTAGGGAACGCACCCTACCAGATCGGCGATCGCAATAACATCCCATCGATCGCATTCAGTGCAATTCGCATAAAAAGTACCAAAGGCATCAGCAACAGTAGCCAGCGCTGACAATGCCAAAGGACAATTGCTATTCCCATCAATACTGATAAGACAGCAGCAGATGTGGTAATTTGATTCGCCGTGATTCCTTGTTTCGCTAGTTGCTTGACTAGCGGACTCAATATCTTTTGAAAAGCTGGCTTTAATTGATAGATAGTAATCACGGAATTTAGATCAACTTTTATAAATTTGAAAATTTTTGTCCAGAGATATGGAACTATAGAACCGATTTGGTATCTTTTATAATGTAGATGCTAGGCTGAAAAGGTGAAGCGAAAACCTTGTCCACTATAGGTTGCAGGGAAGAGAGTCTGTAGCCTGTTTAACGGCAATACTTTGGTCTGAACCCCGTCAGTGAAGGCGCCGCCGTCTAGTTATCCCCGAAAATCGATACTTTGGAGTAAGCCAAAATGTACTCAAGTAGTATGACGAATGAAGAGTGGTCTATCGTAGAACCGCTATTGCCAAAGAAGAAATTGACTTGCCCACCGAAATAGACCAAACGACAGATTGTCGATCTATCTTGAAGTGCCATTCAGGGCAATTCACTTTTGTCGAGAGTCTTTGGAGTTTCCATAGATGATTGTATGTAGTTGAGTAACGTTATGGTTTTGTACTATTTCTAGAATGTAGCTGCTTAATTTATCTGCACCAATTGCAGATGGCTCAATCGGATTAGCGTAATCAGATGTACTGGTAAAGATTTGGCGCAGATCAATAATTGGTAGTTTATAGGCTATTGCTGTTTGAATTATCACATCATTCCAAAATGTGAGTGCAGTTGTCGCTATGCTTTGGTATTCTGACTGCTCAAATCTTGGCTCGTAGATGGTGCAAATTGTTATTGGCAACTGTTTTTCCAGTAGCTCTTTGATTGCACTTACATAGTTAGCACGAAAATCTCCGACCAGCCTTGAAAATTTAATTATTACTTCTGCAACAGATTGTGCCCTCTGAGATAGATAGTCGATGTTGCGTAAAGCATCATTTCCCCCAACACTCAAAAACAAGTGAGTTGAGTCTTTAGGTAGCTTCTGAACTTGAGCATGGAGATCCGTGGTAATAGAACCATCAATAGCGAGTAAAGTGGCTTTCCATCCTAAAGGTATTTTGCGCTTAAGGTAATGGATAACATCTTCTTCAACATCCACATAAGGAGCATTATCAAATATGCTGTCGCCGAGCAAGACGATGTGGGTCATAAATCTATACCTCAAAATTTTCCACTTGCGCAAAGAAGCAATGCGACATAACTACATATTATAGGTCAACTTTCTGCATAAAACTCTCTGAGGCAACGATATGGTTCAACTTTCTGTATAACACTCCATTTAGGCGCAATCGCCAGAACTTTTCCCCATATCACGCCCAAAAGCCTGTTAGCCAGATTAGCTTACTGCAAACAATCTCCTTTAAGGAAACTTATCACAAAAGCTTTGCGTAATTATAGCAAAGATTCTTAGATATGACTGCACTTTATCACAAAATTTCACTATTATTTCGGGTGCGGTGATTTGTTATGTTTCTTGGTTCACAACTTCTTTAACAATTTGTCATACTCTGCGTGAGAGCCTATCCAAAACCAAACAATTACATTCTTACTCTTGATTCTTCCTAGCGCTCTCCAACCTATACCGACTCTGATTGACCAGATCTGGTCTTCTTGATTGACCTCCTTAAATTCTAAGCTTGGATGGCTTGGGTTATCTTGCCATAACTTGTAATTTTTTCTGGCTGTTCTTTTCACTCTGTCTGGTAGCTGTTGAAATAAGCCGACGAAATCTGGATTTAGTTCCGACTTCATAGCTCATCAAATCCCATTTCTTCAGTCTGTCCGTTTTCTGAATCCGCAATAGCTTTCTGAGCAAGTTCTTTGAGAATTAAGCTGTCTTGGGGTTTAGATAATGTTTCTTGCCATTTGATTTCATTTTCGATGTCTTCAATAAACTGCTCTGCCAGTTCGTCTTGAATTGCTTCTGGTAGTTCTTGAGCTTTTTGTACAGCTTTACTTAGAAGTGTTGATAACATTTCTTCTCTTCTCTTGAAAACATAACTACATATTATAGGTCAACTTTCTCTATAACACTCTCTGGGGTAACGATATGGGTCAACTTTCTGTATATCACCCCATTTAGGCGCAATCGCCGGAACTTTTCCCTATATCACGACCAAAAGCGTGTTAGCCAGATTAGCCTATTGCCAAAAACCTTGGTTAACTAAATTCCTGACAATTAGGCTCATTCTAGCGATGATTCTTCGATCTGACCGCACCCATTGACAAAAATTTACAATTATTCGACCTTTAGCGATCGCTATCGGGGGATAGTTGTTTTTTGTTACAGCAGTGGGGGAG